>JBDRSZ010000460.1:0-24029 GCA_043824415.1 bacterium
CTCAAAAGGTTCTGCATTCGGCCAGTAAATCGTGCTTTCATCGTACACATACGTCATATCCAACATCTTCCCCTGAATCCCCTGTGTTTTTTGGCATGCCCCAAACAAAAGCCCCATGAAAAGAATGAGAATCCATTCGCCAAGAATACACCGTTTCCCGTGCATGACTCGTCCTCCTTTATCAGGAAAATAAAAATGACTCAATATTTCTCAATCCTCTATAATAAACAAATTCCTACTGAAAAAATCAACTTTTTCGTATGGGATATACACAATAAATTAGGAAGAATCCCAACCGAATCATTGGAATTCAGGCTTCAGCCTTCCATGGTTGAAATCCTAAAGGATGAACTCCGATGTTTATCATTTCTTGTTTTTTCCGGTTTCCCTGCCTGCGGCAGGCAGGCCGTCTGCGGTCTCCAGTCTCCGTCTTATTCGACGAGCAGCATCTTCCGCGTTAAAACAACCGACCCAAGATCGAGCCTGTACAGATAGATACCCGACGGCACAGCCCGACCCCGACCGTCCATCCCGTCCCACTGGATGGCATAGCTCTTCGCCTCCTGCACGCAGTCCACGAGCACCTTTACTGCCCGACCGAGAATGTTGTAAACCGTCAACCGGACATGCCTCTGAACAGGCAGGTCGTAACGAATTTCAGTCCCTGCATTAAAAGGATTCGGATAATTCGTGTACAACCGGAAATCCTGAGGCGGCACCACTGCGACCGGCTCTTCTTCCTCTTCCTTGAATCCGATCTGAAAATTGTCTTGCGCGAGCTGTCGCGCCCACTTCACATAATGCTTCATCACGGAAACACTCGCCAACCGGTCCGAACCGAGGCCCCCTACCATGGCGATGATGACTTCCTGCGTGTCGCCGTACGCCAGACTCACAGGTCCTGAATACATCTGAAATCGACGCGTCCCAGGAGACCCATTATGCATATGACGAAAACCATCGATGCAGCCCGTTCCCTTTAATGGGTCGCCACTGAGCATGAATTTGGTGGTATTCCCATATCGATCCCAAAAGGGCACGGGCGTTGATTCATAAGTGGACATCACATAACCATTCATGCTGTTGTACATTCCGATAGGATTCCATGGATCGGAAAAGGCTGATCCTGTTGATTTTTCCCAGAAGGCTGTCATGGGTAAATTGATGAAACCCTGGATACATCTAAAACCAAAATACCCCTTGTCTAGAGGATTATCGCTCTTTTTCATCGGCCCTTGAACCAGCGCATAGCCGAATGCAGGCGGAGGGAGATTATATCTTTGAAATAGTCTGTCAATACTATAACCATTATAGCCAAATCCAAGTTGAAGCAGCGTATCGCAGCCCGCGAAATTATCTCCTGCACCCCCAAGCTCAGCTTCCACAAACTGTCCAAAGAATAGACTGTCAATGTGTGCATTCACTGGTGTTTCGGAATGGCCTTTGTAAACAAGTTGGACACGCTTAAAGATGATATTCTGCAAAGCATCATTCAACCCAGGCCCTTTGCGATCATAGGCCCACAGAGTGATCTGCATCTCAAGACCGATGGGAGGTGAACCGTATATTAAAAAATGAAAGGTCTTTGAAGAATCCAGGTCATTGGCGACAAACCACACGACTTGATCGGCATTAGCCAAACCCGGATTTTCTCTGTCATCCATCATTCCGTTTTCGTTCACATCGTAGAAAGGCGCGCCCTTTTCCCAGGGCCAGTCGTTCCAATCCTTTTCATACTGAGCGCGAACCATTTCTATCTGCCACTGCGCGACACTATCCACTGAGATATTAAAAAACTCAGCCGCGTCACGTGTCAAATCCGCTGTCTGCCAGTCGGGCCGGATACGCCAGATCCGCACATCCGGATCGTTCGGATTCTCGGCAATGTCTTTCGAGAGGATACCGCCTGGTACAGTGCCACTTCTGTATAATTGCCCTCCCACGCGCAGCTCAGGATCAAGCCCATCCTTCACAAAACCGCCCCAGAGAAAACCATCTGTATACACAACGCAGGCTGTTCCTCGAGGGAAAATCACTCCGCTGCTTCCATCAGGATTATGGCCTAATATTCCGTCCGCCTGAGCCCACATCGAAACGTTGTTGATATTCATTAGCGTGGCCATCGGCTCCCCCGTCGGCTTTTTCAGTGGAAACTGAACGGATGCGCTTTGAGAGAACGCTCGTATCGATACACAAATACCGATCAAGCACAGCAACAGAAAAAATCTCCCTTTCATCTTATTTTCCTCCATTCATGTAAGAATGAATCCGAACCGAACCATCGGAATTCAGGCATCAGCCTTTCATCATTGAAATCCTAAAGGATAAATTCCGATCTCTATCATTTCCGTTCTCCGGTCTGCGGTCTGCTGTCTCCATTTTTTCAATGAACCACCACCATCTTCTTCGTCTCCACAAAACTCTGTCCTGAGCCAGTCGAAGGATCCCCAGCCTGAATCCGGTAGTAATAGATGCCGCTGGGTAAATCATCCGTCCTGACATAATACGGATGTTTGCCTTTGGCCTTTTCCCCCAGTTCATCAGAAATCACCTCCTGCCCAAGAATGCTGAAAACCTTGAAAGCAACACGGCTCGATTTCGGCAGCTCATACCAGATCAGCGTCTGGTTGTTGCTGGGATTGGGATGGTTCTGCATTAAACTGTAACCGCTTATCTCAGGAGCAATCAGAGAATCCCCTTCAGTTTGCGAATATTTAATGACTTTGAAAAGACTCCATTGATTGCCAGCCGTCTCACTCGCCACATAAACATTTCCTAAACAATCCACATCAAGCGCATGCCCCTCACTCCAAGCATTCCCTGGATTTTCATGCCTAAAGATCCATTGCTCTTCACCCTGTACATTGTACTTAATCGTCACTATATCAGAACCTGTCCCTATCCATCTGCAGTAACCAGTCGCATAAACATTACCATCACAGTCTAAGGTTAAATCCGAGAATGAACCCTGAAAATACGAAATCCACTGCTCTACTCCATTAGTATTGTATTTTAAAATAAAAGATTCCCATAAGGAAGTGTTCCAATCAGCTATTTTACCAATCAGATGAATGTTTCCATAAACATCCACTTTCATGTCAATTATCCTGTTACTGTGTTTATTCTCTTCATGATGTTGAACAGACCACTGCTCTTGGCCATTTGGACTGTATTTCACGACACATAATACATTATCCGCTAACCTTCCAGCAACATACACATTTCCCCAACCATCTAAGGCTAATCGATAACTCCTTATACTTGTCAAACCTTTAAAATAACGCACCCACTCCTGTTGACCTCCTGGATCGTATTTTATCGTTATCAAACACAATCTGTACTCTCCATCATATTCTACCCCATATCCAAATACATAAACATTGCCTTGGTTATCGACGGCGGTGCATGATGCTTCACAATAACTGTATTCATCGGCAGAGTAAATCGCTTCCCATTCCTGAACACCGGAAGATCTGTATTTCCTCGTTTTAAAATCATAGTCTGTCGTATAAATGTTCCCTGAACGATCAAGAGTAATGTTTAACGAATTACAAAATTGATATCGTCTTGCCCACTCTTGATTCCCCAACGAATTGTATTTTATGACATCTCCTTGATTCCCGATCGCATAGATATGTTGATCATCAACGGTCATCAGGCGAACATGCCCGTATAATTCACGATCTTGTGCACTATAATGGGAAGTCCACAGAACACTTCCTTCTGATTCAAATTTCATCATGACAATTCGACCATTACTTATCCCCGCTGCATAAATATTTCCTTCATTATCTGCAACGACATCCGTCGCACGACCCAATTCGGTGTTTGTGCCGTTGAACCGCGCAGTCCATTCTACAATACCTTGCGCGTTGAATTTGACCGTCGCATAATCAGCATTTGTATTAACACCATAGCTCATTCCGCATACAAAAACCTCACCTTGTCGATTCACTTTGAATGCACTCGCATAATCATGAGAACCACTCGGACCATCATATCGTGCCGACCACATCAGATTTCCATCTTGATTATATTTAGCGATCAAACAATCAGAATCCCCATCTCCTAATCTCTCGGAGCCTATAATATAAATATCACCAACATCATCAACAATAATCTCGTTTGCTCCATTGTTAGATTCTTCCCCTTCACCATAACGTGCCACCCATTGTTCCAATCCAGCGGAATTGTATTTGACGGTTGCAATATCATAATCAGTATCTCCGTCGTTACCCCTGCTTTGCCCAGTCACATACACATTGCCATTAGCATCCGTCGTCAGGGCAGTTGCAATGTCATTGCCTCGAAAATTTCCCAGACCATCGTAAAATACTTTCCATATCTCTTGACCATCCTTGTTATATTTAATCGTCGTATAATCATACCGATAATCATCCGATTCTCTATAACCCGTTACATAAACATTCATAGAATCATCAACAGCCATATCAAAAGGAATATCACATGAATGTGTACCTTGACTCGTATACCGAGCAACCCATTGGAGAATGCCCGTTGAATCGTATTTGACTGTAGCAAAATCGATGTCCGTATCGCCCACACTCGTATACTTATTCCTGCTCGAACCCGTGACATACACATTCCCTTCATCATCGATAGCGATTGCAGAAGGACTGTCACTTCGATGATCCGGCCCGTCATAGTAAACTGCCCATTCTTGGATGCCTCTTGAATTATATTTGAGTGTGACAAAATCTCCCTCGCTCGTTCCGGCAATGAAAACATTTCCCGAATGATCGATTTTCATATCACCAAATTCATCTTGACCGGCGTCAGATTCATCGAATCGCACGACCCGCTGCTCCTCTCCCAGAGCATTGTATTTCACGATCACGATATCGCTACCGCTTCCTACGCCCATGCTGTTCCCCCCCACGTACACATTCCCCGAATCGTCGAGTGCGATCCTGTAAGCTATGTCGTCCCCGTGGGCCTCGCCGTCGAAATACCTGCCCCAGACCTGATTACCGGAAGCGTCGTATTTTATTGTGTAAAAATCCAATCCGTTAGGGAGATGCGTCGTATAACCCGTCACATACACATTGTTCTCATCGTCTATGGCGATATCCGTAGCCACATCTACACCGGGTGTTGTTCTCGGCTCGTACACATGAACCCAATCCTCCCGAACACCCGTCGGATGGTTCAAATAGTGTGGCTGTCCAGCCGTACTTTTATGATTCATTAGTTGAGAATAATCGGGATTGAGAAACCATCGTGATAGCTCATTATTTTCGAAGTACTCATCATCTAATTGCGGATGGGTCGGATCAAGATGCAAATACGGTTCTGTCATCCGGTAATACTTCGACTGCATATAAGGATGCAGAAATCGAGACCGCAATCTCATTCTTTCATACCGACTTAACGGTGATTCATCCTGCATCTTCATCTGCGCATTGGACGAATCAATCAGCATTGATACTGTCAACAAAGAGACGACGAAAAGAAAAATGACCCTTCTCATTACAGCCTCCTGAACTTTTTCTGGAAATACATACATATCATCTTTCATCCGTGAAATCCTAAAGGATGAACTCCTTTGTTTATCATTTGTTGTTTTTTCGGTCTCCGGCCTCCCGTCTGCTGTCTCCAGTCTCATTTTCTTGTTTCCGGTCTCCGGTCTGCCGTCTCCATTTTTTCAATGAACCACCACCATTTTCTTCGTTTCCACAAAACTCTGTCCTGAGCCAGTCGAAGGATCACCAGCCCGGAGTTGATACCAATCGATTCCATGAGGAGTTCACTTCCACCAAACGCTCTAATAGACTCGGCCCGTTCGTCTGCTGCCAGAAGCCAGTTTGTGTGTATGAGATATCAGGGGGACAAATAATAATGAAGAAGAAAAACAGAATGGAAAAAGGATAAACGCGTTCCATATCCACCCTCCTGTTCCAAAAGTCCAGGAAGAAAACGAACTCGCCTCTCCTTATCTATCTTGAAATAGATAATCTCAAAACGTGATGTGCATCCCGTCCCCAGCCTCCCCACATAATGAAGACAATCATTCCTCAGTAAATTCTGAAGCAGTCTTCCAGCAGCACAGCGCGACCATGCATATAAAACATTACCGACGGCGACCCTTTGTCAGCCGAAAAGCAAACTCCGCGGTGAATAATATCTTCAATCCGTCGATATTACTCGAGATTCCCTGGTATGCCTGATGAAGGAAATAGGCTTCATAATCGCTCGGAAATAGATACGCCTCTTGTCTGAGCTTCTCGATGCTGTCATCCCGTAAAGCAACCGATTTGCCCATTGTGAGCAGCGGATACGTAATCTTACACACGAGGAACAACGGATTCTTGTACATTCCCACAGCAATCCCCACATCAGCCGCTAAAGGCACAAAACCATTATACTTCCCATCCAATAAATTAATAACGGGTCCATTGTAAGCGCTTTCGAGGCTGACCCTCCTTCTGTAATAAAGTGTTGTAACGCCGTTCACAAAGTAATTTCGAAACCGCCTGCCGTACTCAAATTCAAAAAACACGCTCTTCATTTGGATTCGCATTTCTCGAACATACCCATCCCAAAAGTGAGAGGCATCCTGGTTCTCGAAAGACTGATATCCAAAATGGATAGCCAGGTTCCAATAATCAAATTTTCGGTATGTGATTTGTCCGCGGATTCCTAAAGCACCCCAGAAACCCTGCAGGGGACGGGACATATACGATGCTTGAACTGAGTTGTATGTCTTTTTAAAAAGAGACAAATCTTCAGAACGAAAAAACGCGGCCGAATACCCCAATCCTGCAGTCAAATATTGCTGAGCCCGTAGTTGAGAAGTCGAGACCGCCATGATGAACAGCAAAACAAGGATCTTTTTCACGGATTACTCCTAATCTTTAAAATTCGATAAAACCCTATGCAGACTTCCATCACATATAGGACTTTTCACCGCCGGACGATGCCAGACTCGGATTCTTTTTCACTCCTCCGAACGTGCCGCAGCCGATTCAATATAGTTAATATCCACGACACGTACCATAAGAAAACGATTGTTCCATTAAATAATACGAACAAGAACGTAAAAACCATACGTTCAATTTGAAGGTGACACAACCCGTATAGCATCCCCTCATCGAGAATGATCTCCATTGCCATAACGAATCTGAAACCATCCCCTCTCGCGTTTGAACGGAATTTTCAGATATTCAAGCCCGAGTTTTTCTACACCGTCGCCAAGACTCGCCATGAGTTCCGGCGGAACACCTTCTTGGATAACGAGTAGGAAAGGAATAATCTCGTAATATCCTTCCGGATAAACGTTCGCCCGAAGGTGAAAAAACATCCTTACCAAACAGGGTTGCCGACCGACGAGGAACCCGCTCGTCGGAATCATCCCGAAAGCGCTCGTCGGCCATATACAAACACTGTCCGTCTCTATGTTCCGGAAGAACACGTTCCCGATCCGGGTTTCCCCCATATTCGGGAATGCTACGGGAACTATCATGTCTGTTTTGGCTTGGAGTGTGATATCCACGCGAATCAGGCCGACAAAACCTGTATCCACCTCCGCCGGATCGGCTTCCGTCGTGATCGTTAGCAGTTTATCGAGTCTCTTTTCTCCATACAATTCTCCATCCTTGTTGATGTCGCCGCTGCCGTAGCAGAACAGCCCGTTGCGAACGACGACTTTTGAGTAAGCCACCCGATAGTTAGCAATATAAAAATAGAGGTCGAACACGCCGCTCACGCCCATCAGTCCCTGGCTTGCCGCAGGGGGCAGTGTAATTAAAAATCGACCGGCTTCATCCGCACGCGACCCGATACCAAAACCATCCAGCCAGACGACCGTGCCTTTGGGATTCAGACCGTCGCTCAGGGATACAGTCCCGCTGATGTGCCGGGGCCCCGCGGAAATGGCTTCATCCGTCCAGAATGGATTGTCCGTACAACCAAAATCCATTCCCGATAGCGTAATAAGGGTAAAAACCATCACGATATTTTTATATTCCTTCATTTGCATGAATCTCCAGGACCGATCCTCTTTCACTTCATCCGTCTCTCCGAATCAGAAATCGTCCTCCTTCCCGCTTGAACGGGATTTTCAGATAATCGGCACCCAATTTCTCCGCATTCGGACTCAGGCTTACAATCAATCCTTCGGGCAAATCTTGTTGTTCAATCCAAATATACGGAATGACTTCATACTGTCCTGCAGGAAAATCGCCGCGATCGATGTTGATGAGCATTTTGATGATGTGCTCTTCCGGGCCGATCTTTACAACCGTTTGAGTGCCCTCACCGAAGTCCGGCAAATCGATGTAAACATCCCCGGTTTCAACCCTGCGGAAGAGCAGAGCCCCCGTATATCCCCCGATGATCTTCGGTACGAGGACCGTCACGGAGTCGAAAACAGCCCGCAGTCCGACCTCCACGAGAATCGGACCCTCGAAATCCATCGTGACCGAATCCGGCTCCACAGTCGTGCGGATCTGCAGCAGCTTCAACATGGATATAATCCAGTTCATATCGCCATTACCGTTGAAGTCACCGTAGGAATATAAAAATGCGCCGTTCCTCACAGCGACTTTCGCCGAGGAAAGCTGATAATTGGCCACAAAAAAATAGAGATTGTATACACCGTCCGCTCCTCCGGATAGTCCTTGAAGTGCGGGCACCGGCAGCGAGATTTCAAATCGGCCCCTGCCGTCCGTGAACGTCCCGATGTCGAACGATTCCAGCCAAACGTAAACGCCTCCGGAACTCGACCGGTCCGAGAGCACGACCTCTCCGCGTATCTGCCGATTCAGAGAAGAAATCGTATTCGCGCCGAAAGGATGTTCGGTGCATTCGAAAACAACACCAAGAGATACACCCATGAACAACATACTGAAGATTTTAATCATTCCCTTCATTATCCATCGTTCTCCAATAAAATCCAGGATGAATCACGCCAACACGCATTCAAGGCAGGTCAATAGCAGCACAACTGGGGATTCTCACAACGTACAGAATCGAAGAAGAAACGCATTCACGGCCAATCCGAGGCAACATTCCAGGAATATTCCGGGAATTCATTCCACCGATCGCGCCACACGAAAGCCAACGATGCACAACGCCCAAAATTCAATGATTGATTCGTATTTAAAAATGCCACGAAAAGCAGACCGACAGCGCTGAGAAGACCACGCGGCGGACCCGCCGCGGCAAACTGTCAGATCGTCACGCAACCTGTCTAAGAACAATACGGATCCTGGACCCATCGGATTCTGCGTCGGACTTCCAGCGTAGTAATTTTCATCATACCGGTCGAACACATGTTCGGGTGCATTCCCGCTCATGTCGTATAAACCGTAAGGATTCGGGGGAAAGGAACCCACGGGTGCAAATCCATTGTATGAATCTCTGCCCCCTACTCCCGAATAATTTACCAAATCGTGACTGATGGAGCCATCTTGCGTTCCGTATTCCAACTGCCGACCTCCACGGCAAGCCTTCTCCCACTCTGCTTCCGTCGGCAGACGCAGACCGTAATGTGCACAGAAAGCCGCAGCGCCGTGCCAGGTCAGCCAAACTACTGGATATTCTTCGTATCCCGGTACGACTCGGAATTTTTTTTCGCCTTCCTCCTCGTACGCTTCGATGCGATCCATCAATGCAATATAATGCCTCCACGCGAAAGGACCCTTCGTGCTCCAGACGTACTTCCGGTCCGTGTCTACATCATCAGCAGCCATCGCCTCGTTCAAATACGCAGTATACTGTGCGTTCGTCACCTCATACTTTCCTATTTCAAACGCATCGATGGTCACCTCGTGGGCCGGTCTTTCTCGAGTCCATGCACTGTTGTCGTCCCCCATCGTAAAGCTGCCGGCCGGAATCGTTATCATTTCAAATAGTATATTCAACACCTCCTGTATAAGAACCTGACTCTGGGCCACTATATAATGGAAACTTCCGGTGACGACTTCGATACCGCTCATCCCAGAAGCCGCACGGAACCGCCCACTCCCGTCAATACTGCCCGCAACACCCGGTGAGACCGACCATATGACTTCATCCGTGACATTCGATCGGCTGTCATCGAAAAACTCTACGACAGCCTCAAACTGAACCTCACTACCTGCCAGAATATGAACCCATGCAGGCCAAACCGACAACGTCCTGCCCCTCATGACCACCTCAACCTCTACGTTCGCCGATTGGCCCTGGTAATCCGCAATAACTGTCTCAATCCCGCTCGAATCATTGGCAGCTACAAAAAGCCCTCCGGGTTCCACAACGCCAGCGAACCTCGGATAGTTGGACCAGGTCGCTTCCGATGTCACATCCTTCAGTGTTCCGCCCGCCAATCTCACTGTGGCGCATAATTGTAAAGTATCGCCCGATATGATGGTGTACTTAGACGCGGTAATCTGGATTTCAGTCGGTGTCTCTTCAGGTGGGGTAAGCTTATTCCGGCATGCCAGCGAAACAATAAAAACAGGTAGGCTTAGAAGCAGAAACAAACGTCCATTATTCGATCTTAAAAAAACACCATCGTTATCTGACCTCAAACGCACCCCCCTGACGCATGAACGGAATCTTGAGATAATCGGGGCAAAGATTCTGGGCACTAAGACTGATACTGTCTAACATGCCTTCAGGAATGGGTTCGTGAGCAATCAAAAGGAAAGGAATTACTTCGTACATACCCGCTTCAAGCGGTTTTGTAATCAGGTTGAAGTTCATGCCTGTGTTGTAAGATTGTCTTCCAACGAGTACTTTCACTCTCATCCCACCAAAAATTGAAAATTTGTGTATGAACACTTCACGGGTGCTCATCTTCCTGATGAGAACGGCTCCCAAGCTTCCATCACCGATAGACTCAGGAATAATAGCCGACACAGAATCCTGTGCGGCCGTCAATGTGACAGTGACGCGAATATTGCCCGTATAATTCTCATCTACGATCGCGGGATCGACATCCATCTCAATCCTGAGAAACCGCTTCAATATAATCAGAGCAGCCAGCCTGCCGTCTTTGTTCACGTCCCCCCGAGAATAGACGAATTCTCCCTCTTGAACAACGACCTGCGCCGATTTCAATCCATAGTTGGCGACGAAAAAATAGAGATTGTAAACACCGCTCAGTCCACTCGACGCACCCTGACTCGACTTCGCGGGCAGGGCTATCGTGAACTGCCCCGTTTCGTCCGTAGTCGTCCCGACGTTGAAAGATTCGAGCCAGACGTACACACCCTCCGGGCTGGAGCCGTCATGGAGCTGCACTGTTCCGCTTACTTCCCTGTATCCCCCCGAAATATCATTCGATCCGAAGGGATTCCAAGTGCATCCCGTAAAAAACTGTAGACTCACACCCGCAACGAGTATTTGAATGAGTCGTCGTGCAGTTTTCATCATCGCCCACCTGCTTCTCTGCTGATACGGATTTTTTAATACTGTGTGCCCAGGGTGAGATAAAAACGCCGATCACGAATAGCCAGACCCTGAAGGATCACCTCTTTATCGTTCAGCAAGTTCCGGCCGCTGGCATTCACGAACAGCTTGATTCGCCATACCTGGAAGGTCTTGCTCAAATGAAGGTCGATGTTCGAGAAATCGGGAAGTGTGATTTCCGCAAAGCGACTGTTCTGCTGACGAATCCAGCCGGCTTGTTCCCCTTCCTTGAACCATTGGATCTGAAACGAATACCCGGCATGATCGATGGAAAAACTCAGTGTATGTTTGTAGTCGGACTTAAAAGGAAAAGCTGCCCTTTCGGAAATGAAATATTTCGACATGCCCAGCTCGACCGCGACTTTTTTTCTAAATAGAAAAAGGCTCGACTTCGTCTCAAATCCTGAGATGCGGGCGTTTGGTACGTTGTCATAGAAAGGTACGGGAATGCCCGGTGTGGAAGAGACACGAAATTTGTTATCGTAATAATTTAAAAAGAAATTGCCCGACACTTCCCAACCGTAGAGCGTACGATGCCCTCGAATATCCCTCGCCACGGAAAAACTCAACTCGGTGCTGCGATTCTTCTCTGGATTCAAGCTCGCGCGGAACGCGCCTTCTGTGATTAAAAGCGGCGAGCTGATCATCTGACATAGGGTCGGGAATTTTGTGTTCACGCCAAAACTGATGTATCCGTTGAACGTAATATCCTGCCGGTACCCCAGCAGATTGAGGGCGAACTTGAACATCGTCTCGTTCCAATCCTTTGTGTCGAAAAGTCCGACAGGATTCTCATCAACCCTATCGGGCAATCTCTGACTGCGCAGGACGGGATTGGACTGGCGGTCCGTGACACGGTCATGCCTCAGACTCACGTTGATTTCAGCCTTTTGAAGAAAATCCGAGCGAATGTCTCCGTGCAATTTACCGATCGTCGCAAACCCGTGATGCAGCCGCTCGAACAGGGCGGATTCCAGTCCTACATTTTGTTCCCTGAAACTCGTCCTCACATCCGTAAAATCGAACTCGGTGTACTGGAATTGATACGCGAATAAAAGATCGGCCAGACCAAATGTCAACTTCTTGTCCGCATCTACATGGATGCCCCTGTCCTTAATACTCCGATTCAGAGAACCCGTGCCCGCGGCTAAGAATTGATCTTCCTCGAAGCGAACGAACGAAATGGAAAGGTCCAAATCTTTCAATCCGCCGACATCCCCGTCGAACTGGAGAGACAGCAGCTCGTTAAAATTCGAAAGACTTTCGACGTCCCTCTGATTGTCGTACTGAAGAGAAGTATACATGTACATCGCACCGAGGGAACTCTTCGGAGTCCCGTATGGATTCTCGGAAAAAGAATAACTGAGGTTTGCCGTATGGTGCAGTGACGTATTTTCCAGCCCTGCCTGTCCTTCCTCCACGCCCATGAATTGTCTTTTCCAGCCGCCTTGCTTATGACTGTAGGATCCGTGCAGTCGATTGAGCTTGTGATACAGATGAAGTCCCCAGTTCCCCGAACGATACGTGCCGAATCGCTGCTGAAACCTTATGAAATAATCGCGCTGCAGTTTGGGTACGATGTTGATCACGCCCGAAAAAGCCTCTGGCCCATAGAGGGCCGTATTGCTCCCTTTGATGATCTCAAATCTCTCGATGTCCTCCAAGTCGATGAGAGAAAGATCGAACGTGTTGTCATAGGCGCGATTCAATTTGATCCCGTTGTACAGAACGACGATCTCGTCGGGATTGCCGCCCCGAATCGAAACCGTCTTTTTCCCGCTCAACTCCTCCTCGACCTGTACACTGTGATCGACCTTGAGCAGATCTCCCGCATCCACATATCCCCGGATTTCAAATGTCTTCGATTCGACCATCGAAACCGTTTGCGGTATATCCTTTTCAATCTCAATGAGTCGATCCCTCGTCTCCTCGATCTGAACACCCTGCAGCGGAATCACACGCGGCTGGAGAAAGACGTACCGTATTCCAACCAAAGAATCCAGTGGGATCTCTTGAATTTCATAACCGATGTGGCGAAATATAATGATTGCGCCTATCGCACCTCGCGGTATTTGCAAATCATAGTATCCTGAAACATTGCTCGTCGTGCCGACTTGGGTTCCCTTGATAAAGATATTAACGTTGCTGATTTCACGGTGCGTATTGATGTCGCGAACGATTCCAGTAACCGTTCTCTCCTGACCGTTCACGACCGCAACCAGGGCATTTGTAAAAAACACAATGATGAGGAAGACGACTCGTTTCATCTTCATACAAACCTCCCCTCCGTGAAATCTGCATCTGAACACAACTGCAGAGATTCCAATCAGACTCAACAACAATGATTGTTCATTCGGAATGACTGCCCGATGACCCCTCAACCCATCCTTGCGTTCATAACTGAGAAGCAGGCAGGATTGATACCGTTTCCCCCGCCATCGTTCATCAACATTTGCATCATACCTGCCTGCCCTGAATAAACAGATCTTTTTAAAAAGCCAAAAAACGCGTCCAGGTTTCGTCTCGCAATTCGCCGCGTTTCGTCGAATGGACCAATTCCAGTTGTCCCATGCCGTATCGATCCAAGAAAATGAATTCTACGCCGTTTTCGATTTGGTGATATCTCCACGCTTCATAGGGTTTGGAATCGGGTTGACTGGGTGCGCGGTCAATCTCACTCGGCTCACCATAAATCAGATAAACCCTTCCGCGATCCGATAGCCATCCCTTTTTCCTGAACGCAGTAAATTTTTCATTCGCATTCACCACTCGCGTTAAATACTCATCGCGGAGTATGGGTGGAAAATCACGACGCCCCTTCCCGACTTTCACCCAAAAATCAAACAGAAGTTCCGACTTCCCGACCTTTGTATTCAACTGACCGTACATCCTTTTTTCTTCATCCACGACCAGATATTTCGCATACTCAAATTCTTGGTCGAGTTCCTGTTCTGTCATATCCTCGAAGACTCCCTTGTCGATTCCGACCATCTGCTGCGCTGCCTGAATCTGCGGATTGAAGATGAAAAATGTTTTAACCGTTTTAACGACTTCATTCTGGTCTCCGTCGAGCAACGTCAATCGGAGTGCGTATTTCCCGGACGCATAAGCGGTCACCGGTATCGTCCCCACTTCAACAGAATTCGCGGAAGCGAAAGTCCGTGGTTTCGGAATCTGGCGAAGTGACGTCCCGTTTGCATCCAATATCTCGGTATTCATAGTATAATCCACACCCGGACTTACGTTGTAAAGTTCGACATAGTAGAAAACGACGGGGATCGTTGCTGCACCGAATACCAAAGACGGATACGGAACCACCTCCAAAGAGTTCTTATAATAGAGCTTTTCCCTCTGATCAGAATTTATAATATTCTGACAGAGCTCAACGTCGCTCATCGCCACAACCGATCCGTACGGCTCGATGTTCAGATTCAGCTGCAGGCTGTCGCGTCTTGAAGGATCAAAGAGGTCCCATGCCATTACCCGCACGTCCCATTTCCCTTGAGGAATTGCATAACCAGCTTGAGACACGAAAGGAAAACGGTACCAAACGCCGCTTGTATCAGCTTCCGAGATGTTCAACGGAGATTCCTGATTGACGATAGATTCGTTCGTCCCACTCTTACTGATCTTCGTTAAAATCTTTACGCCTCCGTTGAATTTTCCATCCTCGATGTGGTAGGTGAGTTGCTTGGGATGGAAGCTATAATATACTTCCAGATAGCCGGATTGATCATCGTATCGAAAACGCGAATAATCCAAATTTAACAACAGTATTGCTCTTGGGGCCAGGGTTTGTCCGGACAGCCCCATTGCAAAAGCAACGCCGATCACAACCAGAAGAACAGTCCCTTTCTTACGCATATTATCCTCCTCTATCTATTGATAAGACGGTTAAACCACAGAAAACCCTATTACAAATAATAATACGTATCGTCGCTTTGAAAACCCCACCGAAGAAATCATACGCTCCCTTTTAAATCGAAAGGATGTTCGCCAATAGCCTGAACACGCCGGGATTGATATTCAGCATCTGCGGTGAAAACGCCAAGTCGATGTACGTCATTCTCCCTTTCCCGGCACGTCTGGTGAGGACGAACGGATTGTCTCCGCTTTCCGTTTGAACGGGCATTTCAAAACCCTCCCGGTTCTCAACCTTGACGATATGATAAGCGCGTTGGAAGAGCCACTCCCCCCAATCCTCTGCTCGAATGGGATTCGGAATTTTAAGGAACGGATGCGTTTCATCCGTCTTCACGGGATAATTTTCATCGAACGTCCGCGTGTGCGTCAGCACAATCTCATCCCACATTTGACAGCTGTCCCAAACGTCGGCGTCCTGTGCCAAATAGATGAGATGTCCCCCGTTTTCTACGAATCGATCCAAAAGGATTTTTTGATCCTTGAGCGATTTTTTCAACGTGAGCGCTCTGTGGTCGACGACAAGCACATCGAGGTTTTGAAGTTGCTCCGCAACACGCGCCCCGGGGTCCACTTTCGCTGCATCCACGCCCAATCGTCTCAGCGTGGCTTCCAATGGGCTGTCTTCGACACCCGGAATGAATCCGATTTTTTTATCGGGACGAACGCTGGCCTCAAACTGCCTGGCCACAAATTTGCCGATGTTAATGCCACCAAAGTCGATGGGAAACATGTAGCTCCCTTCGCTAAAACTTTCTTTCCACATAAGCGTGAGCGTATCCACACTGAAGGTCTCTTTTTGAGTCAATCGGAAGAGTCCCGCGGTGGATTCGACGAACGCATCCTTGACCTGCAGCGTATCTCTCACTCCGTCCCGAGAATGATTCGTCAACCGAACGATCAGTCTTTCGTCCGGTATGATCCGCACGATAGGCGTTAGAATTTCTTTCGCCAGTTTCGGAGCGAATCGAAGTCCTATGGTCGTGCGATGAGAAAAGTTCTTTGTTCCGTCGGGTGCTTTGTGAACGACAAAGACATAGAACGGTTGATCCAACCGGGCCGACTGGAGTCCGTACATCCCCGCGGGTTCCGTCAGCTGAAGTTCTTTCGGTGATAGGACTCTATATTGTTCGCCAATCCGAAACGGAAATTTCCTGTCCTTCCATTCGTTGATGACCCAGTCATCGCTCAGACCTCCAAAATACACGTTCGTGTTCCCCCCTTCCTGAAGTCCTTCGACCCCAAGAATAGTCACGAACGCCAATTGACTCTCTCCTAAAATTGTTTCATCGATGGAGACATCGACTTTAACTCCCAATAGTGAGCACCGTAAATTTTCCAGGTTGCTCTTCCAGTTCGACAGGGCTCGCTGGTCCACAGCAGAAAATTTATGCCGCATCCAAATATTGGTATCGACGGAATCCATGACAGCTGCCAGTCGTTCCAATGAAACGTCTTTCTTCGCATCCAATATTCCTTCAGCGAGTTTCTCGATTTCCGTACCGACCTGTTGGAGACGAGGGCTGTGTCTGGGTGGAAGTTCCGAGTTAACGGCTTCCGGTATATCCCGCAAAGCGGGATACACGACGGAATACTTGGAATCTTCCTTCTTCCGATCCGCCATTTGAATAAAAAGAGAGTGATATTTCTCACCGGCCTCCGCCCCGATGCGGCGGTAATCCTTTCCGAACATCGGCTGCACCTCTCCAAAGGCGACCGCTCTGCCTTCATCGTCCCCGTCATCCACTATCACGCGCGAGACTTTCCAGTGATCGACGGCTTCGATCTCCGCAGCCTTCTGTTCCATTTTGTGAAGCGCAGAGAGCACATCTTCCTCGAACAGGCTCCATCGCAAACTCGTTCCTTCCGTCCCCCAATCCCGTGCAATCAATATGATGTCGGGTTTGAATTCATCGATAAGGTTGATGACCTTGTTCTCCACTTCTTCCTTCGGCCATATCAGCCGAATCCACTCCGCATCCCGGGCGGCGACGATGTGGGGCATCGCGAAGAAATAGACATCCCCGTCTAAATAAGCAAGGGCCTCTCCCGCCTCTTTTCTCCGCATGGCGGCCAAATAACCCGGATATTCTGCGCGCACATCGCTTTCTCCGGCCTCACCGTTCGTCAGGTACGCACTCATGATGCGAGCGCCTTTCCCCAACCGAAAATAGGCGAGCGCGTTCAAGTCTTCGTAACCGGGCTCCAGAGCCAAAGACAGCACATTCAAATTGCTCCGGAGTTCGAGGGCGCGATGGGCTATCGCCTTCTTTCCCGTCTCCGGGAAATACGTCTCCTGTTCCGGGCGCTTCGCGCACGAGAACAGAAACATGAAAAGAACGATAAATAACCATCGGATTGCTGGTGTGTGTCTGGAAATCATAAGCATCATCCTTCTCTCCTGTTTTCTTCATTAGACTTTGACCAATTTGAGAATTTTGACAATCACAATACAATCGAGAGAGCGATTTTCAAAAAATGAACAATCGATTCCTCTCCCTTGACAAGGGAGAGGACAGGTGAGGATTTACAGAATTTGCAGAAATCATGTCTAATTCATTGGTTAAAAACACCCTCTCTTTGTCTCAAGGGAGAGATAACGATTGAAACATGATTTCTGCAAATCCTCAATAAAAAAGACATTTTTTGAAAATCGTTCCTTTGATCAGTTCATATTTTATTTTTACCAAAGTCGAGTTATTAAAAGAAACAGTTCGATTTTCTATCTCTATACCACTCAATCGTTTTCCTCAAACCCTCTTCAAACAGCATCTTTGCCCTAAACCCGAACAGTCGCTCTGCCCTGGTCGTGTTCAAACACCTTCTCGGCTGTCCATTTGGCTTTGAACTATCCCAAACCACCTTCCCCATAAATCCTGTCAGTTTCACAATTAAATCCACCAAATCCTTTATCTTGATCTCTCCACCAGAGGCGGATCCGCCTTGGGCGGAAAATCCAGCCCCAATATTCACCGGCTCCACTTTGTCATATTTCTCCGCCGCTAACAAAATCCCTTCTGATGCATCCTCCACATAAATAAACTCCCTTGTCACCTCCCCTGTCCCCCACACTTCAATCTCATTCTTCCCTTCTCGCACTGCATCCACACACTTCTTAATCAGCGCCGGAATCACGTGAGAAGATCCGGGGTCAAAGTTATCACCCGGCCCGTAAAGGTTCACCGGTAAAAGGTATATCCCATTAAACCCATACTGCTTCCGATATGCCTGAAGCTGTACCAGAAGCATCTTCTTAGCCAAACCGTAGGGTGCATTTGTTTCTTCAGGATAACCATTCCATAAATCGTCTTCTTTAAACGGTACCGGCGTATATTTCGGATAAGCACAAATCGTCCCGATGCAAACGAACTTCTTCACACCAAACTGCCGGGCATATTCAATAAGCTGAATCCCCATAATCGCATTATCATAGAAAAACTTCCCCGGATTCTCACGATTAGCACCAATCCCCCCAACGACAGCAGCAAGATGAATAACGATATCTGGCTTGGCAGTTTCATACATACGTATAATCACATCTCTATCTCTTAAATCATACTCCTCAATTAAAGGGATAAAAATATTTTTACATCCTCGTTTCTGTAATTTGTTAACTACATATGAACCTAAGAAACCGGCACCACCTGTGACAACGACTCTTTTATTTTTCCAGAAATTCATTTTATAGTTAAGTGAGTTAAATAAGTTGGAATTAGTTAAATAGATAATCTTGGATGCTCTTACTCACTCGCTGATCTTTTTCTTCTGTAGATATTTGATGTATCCATTAAGAATTTTAACCGACTCAAAAATTTCTATTCGAAATTCCTCAAACTGCTCTTGGCTTATATATTTTTCATCCAACGCTACTGTAAAATGGTCCAATAACTCATAAAGAGAGCCCCTTGCTTGCCGACAGAACTGAATGTTCTCTTGGTAGTGATAACGCCCATATCCTTCAGCGATATTGGCCGTGATAGAGCGTGAAGCCCGAATCATCTGGTCAACCAGACGGTACTGTTCATTCTTAGAAAAACTCTTAGCCAAATTAGACACCTTCCCACGTAACTCTCACATCTCTGCCATACAGTTAAGTCCTCAAAAGTTGAAGTTTTCTTCCTATCCATTTTGTTTGCTTCAGTAAGAAAAGTAAGTTAAGTATGTCATTTGAACTTTCAACATTTCTGATGTCTTATTTACTTACTTACCTTTAACAGATTTACCAACTTAACTGATTTTCCAATTCAACTCTTTCAACTAATCCGCCTTCCACCATCTATCTGCAAATTTATGTATAAGGATAGCATCTCCTTCACCAATGGGTTGTAAACCACAATTCCTCATATCTGCATCAACCATAATCTTGATTAAATCCTGAAATCCAATTTGAGGTGCCCAATTCAATGTGTTTTTTGCCTTTGTTGTATCAGCGATAAGATTTTCTATTTCTGTTGGCCTGAAATACCTCGAATCGATTTTTACATATTTTTCCCACTTCAACCCAACATAATCAAAAGCCTGTTCAACAAATTCTTTTACAGAATGGGACTCTCCGGTACCTATCACAAAATCATCTGGTGTTTTTTGTTGTAAGATATGATACATTACCTCCACATACTCCGGAGCGTATCCCCAATCCCTTTTTGCTTCAAGGTTACCTAAGAACAGATAATCTTGCTTTTTATTTAATATAGCTGCAATAGCACGGGTAATTTTGCGTGTTACAAATATCTCTCCTCTTCTTGGACTCTCATGATTAAAAAGGATCCCATTGCATGTAAAAAGATTGTATCCCTCACGACAATTCTTTACCATCCAATAACTATAGACTTTCGCAGCTGCGTAGGGGCTCCTCGGTTTGAACGGTGTATTTTCGCTCTGCGGGGGTGATGAAGCGCCAAACATCTCACTGCTGGATGCTTGATAGAAACGAATATCCTTGTTGCTGCGACGAATCGCTTCTAACAATCTTGTTGTTCCAAGCGCTGTCACATTTCCTGTATATTCCGGTGTATCAAAACTCACCCGCACATGGCTCTGTGCCCCTAAATGATAAATTTCGTCAGGTTTGATATTGTATATAATGTGCGTGATTTGTTCTGAATCCGAAAGGTCGCCATAATGAAGAAAAAGACGTACCCCTGATTTGTGGGGATCTACGTAGATATGATCTATCCTTGAAGTATTGAACGTACTCGCCCTGCGAATGATACCGTGAACTTCGTATCCTTTGGAGAGTAAAAACTCAGCCAAATACGATCCGTCCTGCCCAGTGATACCTGTGATCAAAGCTTTTTTCATAACAACCCTTTTGATCGCACCAGGGCTTTGCCCTGTTGTGCATTTTATAGAGGACTTCGCCCTCCGGTTACAATGTCTTATGTGCAAATGTTTCTTAAATACGAAAGGGTATCATTTCCTTCAATGCGTCCGTTCCAGTTTCTCTACCCGTTTTTCAAACCTTACGAACGCATGGTTGAATGCCTTCTGTTCCGTTCGAATGGCTTCAAGCTCACGGGCCATATTGTCCTGCCCGTCAAGCAATCTTTGCACATCTTTCTTATCTGCCTTTTCTTCGAGTTTGGAATCCAGCTCTTGTCGAGTCGGCAACTCCTTCATCATGTATTCAGCAAGTTTGTCAATTTTCTCATCGGTTTTGACAATTTTCTCATCCACATCTTGTCGGCTCGGTAACTCCTTCATCATGTATTCAGCAAGCTTGTCAATTTTCTCATCGGTTTTGATAATTTTTTCTTTAACCTCCGGCACCTCGGTCATCACATGATGAGCGAGTTTTTCCAATAATGCATGGGTTTTTTCTGGTGTCACATCTGACATTTTATCAGTCCTTTTTCTTCAAAGATAACTCCATTACTATTTTCCGTCCCCTTTAATCCAGAACAGTATATCCTATAAGCCGTCGACTCCATCAGGACGGCAGACGCGATCAATCCATCCAAATCCGTGAAGGGTTCCGTATGAAAAATCCACGATCCCATGGCTTCTCTCAAGCGCAGCAATTCGCGTACTTTAGATGTCCATCTGAAATCTTGAACGATGTAATCCAGCAGAATCATGGAACGGTAAACATGCTTGACAGCGGTGTTTCGATCCACATCGGCAAGGTGCTTTGCCTTCAGCAAATCACTCACTGCGTGCAATATCTGTACGTCCGGAGGAAACGTGCAAAACCGTGTTTTTAGATCCTCATACCCCTTCTTCATCAAAGCCCAACACCAATCTTTCGATAATCGCTTTCACTTTTTTCTTGACCAGATCGTCCAGAATTTCCATCGAAGGATTATTCTGGGCGGGACGAATGTTGATCAATGCAGTAAACTCTATCCGGTTCTTTGAATCAAGGTCTGGATACAGATTGACGCCCCAGATATTCTCTTGCAGGGAACCGTTCTGAATAAGAAGCGCTTCGGCGTCCGCATGCAGGTCTCCGCCCAGGCCCATGATTCCCTTCTCAATATCCACAACCATCTTGACCATATCCCCAAACCACCGCTCGCAGAGGGTCTTGACCCGATCCATCGAAACTTTCCGGTCTGTAATAAGAATGTCATTTTTTGGGGACACCGTATAATCCAAAAGATTGTATTTTTAAATCGCTCGAACGACTTTTTCCGCAATCTTGACAGTAAATCCGGCATCCTCTATCGCATGCGAAGCATCCTTCTCGCTGTACTTTTCAGTCGGGATGAAATCAATATCGCCGTAGAATGCAAACTCCCGCTCTTTTCTCAACCAAGAAGAAATTTCACTCAGTCTCTGAAGCGACTTCTTCACTTCGCCAGAGAATCGTTCTCGGTTTTCGAGTAAGAACCCACCAACATCATGGAATTTGGGCGGCTCGATGCCCGCCTGGCGAAGCATTGCTTTCAGCGCTGGCTCAACGACCTCCTGGGCTTCTCTAACGACATCAGAATACGCCCGCTTTTCTATAAGCACATCGAGTATGGTGAGACGCACTTTTGCTTTCTCAAAATAGCTTCTCGCCAGCGCACTATTCGTCAAATCGTAAATATCTCCCCGGGCTCATACGCTTCCTTTAAAATCCAATACCACGCCTCTCCGCGCCGTACTCGTTTGGCTCCTAATTCTTTGAGTCGAGCTCGAAACTCATCAAAGCAATTTTGTAAAAATCCATCGCGATCGAACAGGATTTCCCCATCGTCGAGCATATCCAGGAACAGCAGGCTGCCCATCTTCACTTCGGCAGGCGTCTTGAGGACTGGGGAAAGCTCGACATATACGCTCTGTTTTTGTGCTTCGCGTAAGAGCGGCTGCAGCGCCCGTTCTACAGCCCCCATATCCCGAACACGATTGATCCTTCCGTCGGGAAGTCCTTCAGCAACCACGAGAAAATCGACATCCGAAGTATCGTTCATCGTTCCTCTGCCCACGGAACCGAAGATGCAGAAACTCACAAGTCCGTCTCCGTAAAAGGACTGGCACGCTTTTAATAGAGCTTCAACAATGTTTTTATAAATCGTTCTGAGTCTCACATCAAATGTTGCCTTTTTGCTGCGATAGTATGCTTTTTAAACTTCAACAATTGGGATTGGGCTTGTATTGGTCTCTGACAGATATTGCTCAACAAGTTGCATCTGTATCTTTTTAAAATAGACCTCGATATCCTTCCAGTCAATATGAATCATCTTTTCTATCCGATCGACATCGTAAAACTGCTTCAACCATGCAATCACATCACTGTTGCCTTTATCGACGAGTCTCCGAACGATGAACAATTCAAACCGCTTCCTGTTTCTGTTTAAGACATCCCAAGCGACGTCCCAAAAGTAAATTCTATACTCTGAAGGCAGTTTGGGGATGGTCGATGTTCGCGATGGATTCATGTTTTGGAATTTCCCACACATTTCACAACGGTATCTTTTTTCAAAAACTCCCGTCCACACACTCCGCATTTCATCTCATTCTTTTTACCGAAATCCAGTTTACCCCCGCACTCACACATCCAACCGATAATCCGGGCAGGCACGCCGGCGACGATGGCATGATCCGGAACGTCCTTTGTGACGACCGTCCCCGCTCCGATGAAGGCATGCTTGCCGATCGTATTCCCGCAGACAACCGTTGCGTTAGCCCCAATGGACGCGCCTTCTTTGACCAGCGTTCCGATCCACTGCCCGTACTCGGGATATTTCGATTTAGGATATTTCGATCTGGGATTCATGTCATTCGTGAAAACTGCAGACGGTCCCACAAACACATAATCCTCGAGTATCACAAGGTCCCACACATCAATGTTCGATTCGAGCTTCACACCGTTCCCGAGCTTCGCCCTTCCGCCCACGAAACAGTTGTGACCGACCACGCAATTCTCCCCGATCTGCGCCCCGGATTGAATTTGTGAATTGTGCCAAACCTTCGTCCCCTTCCCGATATTCACATCCTCTCCGACTGTGCAACTCTCATGAACGAAATATCCTTTATCCTTGCTCATAGACTCTCCTACTCTCATGATGTTGTTATCGAAAAATGACTCAACTTTAAATAGCCAAGCAGATTATGTAAAATATTTCGGAAGCGTACCAAAATTGTGTTGCTTTTTTTCAATGGTAGCGTACCACGTTTGTGTTTTTTTAAGGCAAACATATAAGGAAATACTAATCTGATTTGTTCTTTGAAAACATCTACCAATTGAGTTTGGAAGTATCGAATTC
>JBDRSZ010000461.1:0-9696 GCA_043824415.1 bacterium
CAATTCGACTTCCATGCCCAAGAGTGTGGATCGACTTTCCGTGGCACTGGAGGATTTCAGTCATATCGAGAAGCTGCACCGAGAACATCCTCTGGATATGACAAAGAAGTTTTGGTCGCCGTATTATTACAATTTTGGTCTGGCGTTGTTCCAGCATAGAAAGCCTGAAGCGGCCAGAGAGAAATTTTTTAAGACGATTGAAGTCGATCCGGAATCCGTATATGCATCGTACGCAAGACGGGAACTGAAAAAATTGGAGGAGTCCAGTGAAGACAAATAATCCTATCGTTCAATTGCAGCATATCTGTAAAGAGTATCCTCTCGGCAAAACGACGATCCCCGCTCTGGTGGATGTCAGCATGGAGATAGAGGAGAAGGATTTTCTGGTTGTTGCCGGACCGTCAGGAAGCGGGAAAACCACACTTCTCAACCTCGTCGGGTTGATCGATAAACCCACGTCGGGCAGGATTGTGTTCGGCGGCGAGGAAGTGACTGACAGGAGCATGAATCATCTCACCGCGTATCGCCGAGATCGATTGGGCTTAATTTTTCAGATGTTCAACCTGATCCCAGTACTGAGTGTTTATGAGAACGTGGAATATCCGTTGATGTTGAAGCGTTTGTCGCAGAAAGTGAGGCATGAAAGGATCGAACGGGTGCTGGAGAAGACGGGACTTTGGGAAAGAAAAAAACACAAGCCTCGAGAGCTTTCCGGGGGTCAGCGTCAAAGGGTCGCCATAGCCAGGGCGATTGTGAAGGATCCGGATATCGTTCTTGCCGACGAACCCACTGCAAACCTCGATTCGAAGACGGGTGCTGAGATCGTCGGACTGATGGAGAGACTCAACGGGGACGACGGCATCGCCTTCGTGTTTTCTTCGCACGATCCGATGATCGTCGAGAGGGGCAAACGTGTGGTCAGTCTCCACGACGGGAGAGTTCAAGAGATCAAAGCGCGGAGGACGAATCGATGAGGAGGCATTGGGTGTTTTTTAAACTTGGCTTTAGAAGTCTGTTCCGGCAGAAACGGAGGACGCTGATTACGGTTGTTGTGATCACATTCGGCATCGGATGCCTGCTGCTGACCGTAGGCCATTCCGTTTTCATCACATGGGGTCTGAGGGAGGCAACGATTCATTCGGAAACAGGGCATCTTCAGCTATTCCATCCGGATTATTTTCAAGGGGAAGAGGAGACCATTCTTCAGTACGGACTGGAGGATTACGAGCGCATGCGGAATGATCTTATGCGTCTTGTGGATGTATCGCTCATTTTGGCACGAATCGATCTGATGGATTTGGTATCGAACGGCGACAAATCTGTGGCCTGCATCGGTACGGGCGTGGAGCCGAAGGAAGAAAAAAGGTTGAGGACTTTGTTCGGGAATGCGGGCGTCATGTACGATTCGTTGATCGTCCATGAAGAAGATGCGGAGATCATCATCCTGGGGAACGGGCTGGCGAGATCTCTGAATGCAGAGGTGGGGGACTGGCTTACGCTGATGAGCACGACGGCGGACGGCGCTCTGAACGCGGTCGATGTTCGAGTTGTGGATACGTTCGATGGAGGAATGGCGGAGTACGATAAGAGGGCCGTTGTCATCCCGTTGAAGACGGCGCAGGTCCTGCTGAACTCGCAGAGGGTGAGTAAGCTGCTGGTTACGCTGGATGAAACCGAAAAGACAGATCGCTTGGTCACGCAGATTTCCGAGCTGGCGAAGGAGAATGGGTATCCCGTAGCCATTAAGAAATGGCACGAGCAGGCGGCCTACTACAAACAGGTTCGGCAGTTTTATCAACAGGTGACGGGATTTATCTCCCTCGTGCTGTTCGTCATCGTATTCTTCAGTATTTCGAATACGGTGGTGATGTCCATCGTGGAACGTACGCAGGAGATAGGCACGATGCTTTCCATGGGGACCTCACGATGGCAGACGATGAAGATGTTTTTTTTCGAGGGTATGCTGTTGGGTGTTTTGGGCGGTGTTCTGAGTGCTGCGTTTGCTTTTGGGGTTTCTTTTCTGATCAATCATTTCGAAATAGTACTTCCGCCTCCGCCCGGATTCACCGAGGGGTATCCTCTTTCGATACGGAATGAATTCGGTTTTTACGGGCAGATATTCGTTGCCACTGTCATCGTCGCGACGTTCTCGTCCCTCGTGCCTGCATTCCGCGTGACGCGGATGAAAATCGTGGATGCGCTGGGGCATATTTAAAGAATTGCGGATTGCGGATTGCGGATTTATTCGTCGGCGAAAAAAGGAGTGAGGGATGAGACGATTTGTTATCGCATTTATTCTTCTGATGTGCGCATCGTTGGATGCACAGAATGACAGTTCTCAGGTGTTGCTGCGGAGGATCGATGCCTATCGCGTGCCGTATGAGCAGTTTCTCGTCCGGACGCGCCTGACCGCGTATGAGGGAGAAAAAGCGGAGGAGACCGCACTGTTCAACGCGTACCTCAACGGCGATGAGAAGAGCCTCGTTGTGCAAAATGAGGGCAAGAATCGAGACATGAAGATCCTGTACGTTGAGGGAAAGATGTGGGTCCAGCTGCCAAGTTCCCGCCGTCCGATTCGCATCACACCTGTTCAGAGGCTGATGGGCCAGGCGTCCAACGGTGATGTAGCCATGGTGAGCTACGGGGACGATTATGCTGCCGAGCCGATGGGTGACGCTACCATCGACGGGGTGGACTGCCGGAAACTCCTGCTCCTGGCGCGGAAACAGTCGGCGACGTATCACAAGATTTTTCTTTACGTCCGAAAATCCGATTACCGGCCGGTGAAGGCCGAGTTTTTCCTTGTCTCCGGTAAACATTTTAAAACTGCTTGGTACGAGGTGTATACGCGTATCGGAGATCGGATGATCCTCACGCGGATGACGATCAACGATGAGATGCGAAAGGATCAGAAGACGGTCTTTGAGTATGAGATGATTCAGGAGAAACACATCGATGCGAAATATTTCAATAAAAATTATCTGGTGCATGTGAGGGGGCTTTGATGAAGTGAAGGGGTGGAGAAGTAAAGAGAGATAATTTGGGAAAGTATTTCATTGCAACTTTAAATGTCAAAATCCGAAATCTGAATGTCCAATGAATGCCAAATGCCCAAATCCCAATTTAAGACGATTCCTTATCGGATTTGTCCTTTGGATGCTTCCGTCGGGCCTATTTGGTGTGGACTGGCGGATGTACGGTTTCTACAAGGGATATTATCAGAGCTTTCGTTCGACTTTATTCAATCCGGAAAACCGCTCTGTCGATTTCTTGGGCTACAGGAAAGGACCCGATTATTCTCTGTCGCAGTATTTCAGTCTTCAGACGGAATTCCTCTCGCTTCAGTGGCAGGTAGACATGATGGGGACGGCGGAATATACGAATGACTGGAATGGCGATTTGGGAGTCAAACAGCTCTTTTTTCAAAAGGACTTGTTTAAGAATGGGATTTTAATGGCGGGCCGGTCGATTCAGCGGTGGGGGACGGGGTATGCGTTCAATCCCACGGATGTGGTGGCACCCCAAAAAGAACTGAGCGATCCCGACAATTCGGAAAAACGGGCTGCGGGAAGCGACATGGTCAAAATCGAGTATTTCGGAGAAACGTATTCGATCGCTGCGTGCTATCTGACGAAAGTGGAAACGGGATCGAGAATCCGGATGGAAGGTTCTAAGCTCGCTTTCCGATTCTATAAGAATCTGTGGGATGTGGATGTATCTCTGATTACATTATTCAATCGGGATGAGACGCCTATCTTGGGAGTGAATTTTGCGACTGTCCTCGGAGAGCGTCTGGAAATCCACGGTGAAGTCAGTGCACAGAGAGGAAGCTATTGGATGGTTCATCGGGCGGTCAGCGAACCGTACACGTTGTATGAAGAAAATCCTTTGACAGATTTCCGAAAGAACGACAATCGACTCTATAAACAAGTCCTTTTGGGATTTCAGGTCACATTTCCGAAGAACATTCTCTGGGTGTGTGAATATTTCCATCGGGATCAGGGGTATTCGAGGGAGGAATGGAAACGGATCATATCGTACGTCCGTTTCTTAAACGCCCAGTTAGAATCTCTCTACGAAGAGGTTGCTTTCGGGAATCTGATTTGGAGCTTAAACGTGTTCTCTCCGAAAGGAGCGATGCGGGATTATATGATGCATTATATCAGCATCCCAATTTTCAAAGACGTCGAATTGCGATGCACAGGATTGATGAATCTATCGGACTTCAGCCGTGTCCTCATTCCGGAGTTGAATGTCGGCGTAGGAAACCGCTTTACTTTTTATGCGAGAAGTTTTATCTTCCAGGGAACCGAGGAAGCAGAATTCGGTGCGCTTTTTCAATCTTATGCCCTTGAGGGCGGAGTACGTTTCTGATGACAGGTTGGATACAAAAATATCGCAGTTTTATCCTTCGGATGGTTTGGTTTGTCGTCATTCTGACGCTTGTTATTTTTGTTATGGAGACGATTATTACCGGCAAGTTCTGGCTGCTGGACTTATACGAAAATTTTATCTATGTAGCCTGCTGCACGTTTTTTTGTACGATTCTGCTTCGTGGATTGTATGAACGAATTTACGGATGGCCCCGCTTTCTCTTCTTCACTGTATTCATGTTATTATCCAGCGTTGGGATCGGCATCGGACTTGTATTCGGCACGCTCATACTCGAAGGGAGACTGTACTTCCAAATCAATTTTCTTCTTTCGATATTGATCGGCCTGCTTTCAAGCATAGGCGTCACGTTTTACGAAGTACAGAAATCGCGGTTGGAGGAGAATGCTGCTCGATTGAAGGCGGCTGAGTTGGAAGTCGAGCAATTGAAGCGTCTCGAGTCGGAGGCTCGTTTCATCACTCTGCAGGCGAAACTCCATCCCCATTTTCTTTTCAATACGCTGAATTCGTTAGCAGCACTCGTGTATGAGGATCCTAAAAAGACAGAACAGAGCATTGTCCGGTTGTCGGATCTCTATCGAAGGATTCTTTCTATTTCCAATAAAACTTTCATCCGCGTGGAAGAAGAGCTGGAATTGATCAGGGATTATTTGGAGTTGGAAAAGCTCCGCTTCGAGGACTGTCTGACGTACGCGTTTGAATGTCCAGACACGCTTCGTGATCGCAAAATCCCGGGCCTTTTAATCGAACCCTTGGTGGGGAACGTCATCAAGCATGTGCTGGATCGGAAGGCAGACTCTGTAAGGGTCGAAATCAAGATCGAAGAATCGGACGGGAGGCTTCAGATTTCCGTGTTTGATAACGGCCCTGGTTTCGATCCGGCAATCGCGTCGCAAGGATATGGGCTGAAAAGCATAGAAGAACGACTCCGGCTTCTTTTTGGGGAGGATTACGATTTTGAGATTCGGTCGAAGCCTGGTGAAGGATCGAGGGTGACGATTCGAATTCCCGCTAAAATCAATGACATCAAAATATAGGTTCCGGAACGATCTGATAATGAAGATACGCGCTATCATCGTCGATGATGAAAAATTGGCTCGATCCCGTCTGCGCCGGATGTTGGTGAAGTATGAGAGTTTGGAGGTTGTGGGAGAGGCAGGGAATGGCAAAGATGCGCTGACCGTCGTCCGCGAAACGGGTCCGGATGTCATTTTTTTGGACATCAGGATGCCGCTGCTCTCCGGATTCGAAATGCTTCAATCATTGGAAAAATCTCCGTACATCATTTTCACGACGGCCTATGATGAGTATGCCCTGCGGGCATTCGAGGAGAATGCGGTCGATTATCTTCTGAAGCCCATCTCGGAAGAAAAATTGGACCGGGCAGTATCGAAGGTCAAAAAAATACTGGAAAAAGGATTGATCGTCTCCCCCGATTTAGAGCGCGTCCTGCGGACGATTCAAAGGAAAGCGGATATTGTCCGGCGATTTTCCGTAAAGGTGGGCGACAGGATGTTTATCGTTCCCGAGGATGAAATCGTATTCTTCCATGCGGAAGACAAGTATACTTTTTTAAACACGGCTGACAAATCCTATATTATCCCCTTCACTCTGAAAGAACTGGAATCACGTCTGGATCCCGAAGTGTTCATTCGCGTGCACCGCTCGTTCATCGTGAGCGCGGAACAGATCGGTTCGATGCATCGCTGGTTCGGTGGCAGAATTCGCTTAAAGATGAAAAACGGCAAGGAAATAACGATCAGTCAGCACTATGTGAATGGGTTCAAACAGAAAATGCATCTTTAGGCATGTCTGCACGTCTCCTTTATACAAGATCATTCGCACCGCTCCTCTGTTGGAAACAAGGCAACCTTTCCATCGGATTGCTGTCTAACATAATACAGGGTTCAAATGATCTATTTTATCATGAAGTATGAAAAGGAGGTTCTGTATGAGAAAAAGCATTGCTGTATTTTTATTCCTCCTCTTCCCGCTGTGCGTATTCAGTCAAGCGACAAAATGGTTTGAGGGATCGTTCGACGAAGCGCTGTCCAAGGCCGGAGAGGACGGCCGATTGGTCATGCTGTTTTTTTTCTCCGATAACTGAGGCGGATGCCGATTGCTGGTTCAGCAATTCTTCGGTGTTGAGAAATATGCCACTTTTGTCAACGAGAAATTCATCCCGTTCCGCACTGTCGTGGAGGAGAAAGAAGGAGAGGAATTGAGAGAGAGATACGAAGTTGCCGGCTTTCCTTCGGTCGTCTTCGCCAAATCAGACGGTTCATTGTACGATATCCTTACCAGTTATAACGAAAATCCCAATCACTATATACAGCGAGTTCAGAATGCGCTTGAAGGGAAAGAGACTTATGCATTCTTAAAAGCACAGTACGACCGAAATCCAAATGACCTGAAGAATGCCTATGACATGGCCAACAAACACTTCCAGATGTGGCAGTCGGGCAAGGCTGCTGAGTACAGCCGTAAGATATTGGAACGCTCGGAAGAAGCCAAAGCCATGGAAGTGCTCCTGAACGATCAGAAAATCAACTTGTATGAAGCGGCTCGATACGCAGTCGCCTTGGACGAATTATTCGATAATCAATCGCCCGAGGCGTTGGAAGCGTTCCGATCCGAATTCCACGAGAGCATCCTTTCCGATGACGTGTACAGCCAGCTGGCACGTGCGTATCTTCGATTGCCCCTATCGGATGAGGGAGACGCATTCTATGCGGATCTGAAAGAAAAATATCCAGAGAATCCGCGGTTGCTCAGCAGGCTCGTCCAATATTATACTAAAAAAGGAGAGAACTTGGATGAAGGTGAGAAGTACGCCCGAAAGCTGATCGCTCTCGAACCGAAATCGAGCGGCTATCGGGAGAATGCGGCGGATCTCCTTTTGAAGAAGGAACAACCGGATGCAGCTGTCGAGATCTATGGCGAATCTTACATGAAGGGGTACATGGACGATACAGGCGCACTGAACAGCTATGCCTGGTACTGGGCATTGAAAGCGCACAATCTCGAAAGTGCATTAAAAGCGATAAAGAAAGCGTTCCGGCTGAACCCAAAAGACGCCAATCTTTTAGATACGATGAGCATGGTCTACTGGAAAATGAAGGACTATCAGAAAGCCATCGAAGTGGAGGAAAAGGCTTATCGGATGAATCCGCTTTCGGACTATCAGGAACGCATCGAACAGATTCGAAAGGACATGAAAGAAAGCAAACAGTAATGGATTGAGAATCATCGGGCAGAAAAAGAAAGGGCTTGGTTTTCCAAGCCTTTTCTTATAATTTTGTCATTCAGACTGTACTATTGCGGAGCAAAAACCGCTTTGACAATGACGATTTCATTCTGCATTCTCCTATTCTGCTTTATGAAATGCATTCCTTTCGATCGGCATAAAAATTACTGATTACACGCAGGTCTTTTACGCATCGAACATGCTGTCGATGGTTTGGCATGATATGTGCCTATTTTCGTACGGATTTGCATGTTCCTCGTTCGGTAGTCCATGTTCAGGAGTTTTGAGCGATGAGAATGAAAATATATCGTGCATCGATCTGGATGTTCGCGATTTGTGGATGGTCCTTCCTACGGGCACAAAACCAGGAGATCGGCAGGCCGGATGCCATCGGGTGCGTTCTGGTGGGCACGCGCCAGGATGCGGCACAGGTCGGCGCTTCCGGAATGGGGCTTGGAGCCGAGCTGTTCTTGCAGTACCGCATCGCACCGAAGTTTTATATTTCCGCCGGCGCCGGTATCCTGACTGCGACGGATGACATCTTTCGGATGGAGAATCAAAAAACTGTCTTTTTCCCGTCACTCGAAATGCGGGTGAGATATGATATCCTCGGAGGAGGACGGTTTCAGCCTTTTTTCTATTCGGGTTTTCAATTCTACAACGCCGCAACAACGTCCCTGCTTGAGCAGCAGAATAGCGGACAGTCTTATCGGGGAAGTCTTTTGGCCGGACTGGGGTTTGAGTACACGTTTCTTTCTGGAAATCATTCCCTCTACGTAGCTGCGGACGGACGCTACGGGTGTTTCCCCTCTGCCGATCCTATGCCAATCTACTGGGTCGCTAAAGCAGGGATCTGTTTTCGGCTCGGTAACGAGATGAGGATGGATTATCAATCTGGAAATGGACGAGAGCCTTTTTTCGTAACGGACGAGGTCGCTTCGAATACGGTTGTGAAGAAGGCCAATCCACTCGACGATACGAAGTCGGCGGATTTCGTCGAGCTGCTGATGAAAATGGATCGCGCTGAATCGAACATTCAAAGGAACTCGGAGCGTTCTATTGAGGCAGAGAATCAAATCCATCAACCCGAAGAATCTTCTGTCGAATCTTCATTGGAGACCGCCACTGAGGTGAAGAAGGAGAAGGAGACACTTCTTTTCGGGGAAGCTTACCAGAACGGTTTGGATAAATTTTATAGGGCTGAGCACATCGATGCAAAAACGACTTTCGAAGGTCTGCTAAGCGCTCATCCGAAGCATGAGCTGGCGAGCAATTGCTGTTATTGGGTGGGGGAGTGCATCTATGCGCTGGGTCGGTACGCCGAAGCCATCGACGCCTTCAAAAAAGTCTTGACATATCCGTCCTCTCATAAATTCGATGATGCGCTCCTGATGAAGGGGCAGTGCTATTCCAAATTGGGTCAGAAAGAATCCGCTTTGACGAGTTTCAGAGAACTGTTGGACCGTTTTCCTGATTCGGAGTACGTCCCTTTGGCGAGAAAGTATACGAACAAGAAGTAAAAATCCATTCTGAAATTCTCCTTTTCACTTTCCACGCTGTTCAGTCATCCTCTATTTTTGTGGTTTCATCGATTCATAAGGCTGTTCATAGAGAATTTATTGTGCATCCCGCTCTCCGATAGTATATTGTTTTTTGGCTCTTCACGGATTTGTGTGGGTAAAATCAGTCGATGTGATTATAAGCGTATCCTTTTGTCCGATGAAGTCTTTGTTCTTTTCTTCAGAAGAAAAGAACCAAAAGAACCGGCCTTTTTGCCTGCCCGCCCTGCCTGCGGCAGGCAGGCGGCAGGCGGGAATGCCATATTTCATCGTTGAGGTAAATCATCTATGAATACCTTTTTACCCACCCCTTTCTGCCCCTACGCTTTCCGATGCGTCGACAAGCCGACGCATCGGAAAATGCCCACCCCTTTTGTTGTTGATCCCCATTCATCTCGGGCGGTGGCTGTCAAAAAGGCCATTTTCCTCTCCCTCCCCTTCCGAAAAAATAATCCGAATATGCTTAGCATCTTACCCACTATAATCCGTGATGAACCT
>JBDRSZ010000462.1:0-24208 GCA_043824415.1 bacterium
AGAGATTTTTTTTTGCGTGAGGAATCCTTTTTGCACCAAGTCCTCGAGTTGCGCGTTGAATCTTTCGGCGGTGATGGGTTGGTCCGCGTCGAGCGAGGCGTAGATGTCGAGCTGAGTAGCATGGCCTTTTTTGTATAGATGGATCAGGGCTTGAATCTGCGCCTCTGTGGGAATAAAATCGAAGCGGGGGGGATTTCTTTTTTCAGTCTTTTTGTACGGCCGGGTCGGCAGAAGCGCGGGAATGGTTCCCTGGTTTCGTTTTTGGATGTCGTCGGCGATGTCATCCCGCGGATAGGCTGATTTTTGAGCCTGTTCGAACTGCCGTGAAAGGTAAGAAGTCAGATTGTTGAAGAGACTGTCTTTGAGTGAAAGCGCGGGGTTTGCAACCATGAAGGTTTGTTTTTTTTTAATTCGGTCGATTTCCGCATTCGAAAGTTCCTCCCTGGGTGTTGAGGAGGGTTTCGTTTCGATTTTCTCCGTCGGGGATTCAGAAACCTGTTGCACGGGTGTTGGATTTTGAGGCTGTGGTCCTGTTCTTTGCAAAGGAAGGGGAGCGGGGCCTTTCTTTTCAGGGAGTGGAGATGGGGGAAGCAGAGTGATCAGAAGCTGTTGCTGCGACTTTTTTCGATCCGCTGCGATATAATAGAGGAAGCATACAAGGAGAAGATGGAAGATGAGTGAGATGACGAAGGGGAGTTTCAAGCCTTTCATCGGGACTCCGGATGCGGACTTAACGTATTGCTTTTACGAAGATCGGTCGATATTGTTCCTCGTTCCGACCGACCCTGGCGTGTGCGATCCTTCTGTGATGAATCCTTGGAGGAGAGGTTGAAGAAAGAGATTCCACTCTCTCAAGCACATCGCCTCATCAACAACGGCCCCGTGGTTCTTGTGACTTCTCAATCCAAGACGGGCAGATCCAACGTTCTGGCAATAGCGTGGGCGACACCGGTCAGCCAGGTTCCGCCGCTCGTGGCCGTCAGCATCGCGAAGGGGCATTACTCGCATTTGCTCGTATCCGAGAGCCGTGAGTTCGTGGTGAATGTTCCTTCTCCTTCGATGGCTGATAAAGTGATGGTCTGCGGCCGGTTTTCGGGTCGGGATGTTGACAAGTTCGAAAAAGCCGGGCTCACTCCCATGCAGGCGAGCGTCGTCCGTCCTCCTCTCGTGGAGGAATGCATCGGCCATCTGGAATGCCGCGTGGAGCGAACCGTCGAGGCGGGGGATCATTCCCTGTTCATCGGTCGGGTTGAGAAGGCGTGGGCTGAGGATGGATTGTTCGATGAAGTCTGGCGGTGCAGCGAAGAGGATTGCGGGGGACTTCACCACTTGGGCGGGAATGTTTTCAGCATTTCAGAGAAAAAAGTCGTCGTTGAGGATGATTAATAAACCACAGAGTGACACGGAGAAAATACCGAAATGAAATAAGGTAAAAGGCGCGGATGAAATATGTTTCATGAGTACTATTTTTTTATTTTAGTCTGATTAATTCACAAACCACAGAGTGACACGGAGCAAGACACGGAAATTAAAACCTTGACTTTGGAAAATTTAGCGATCCTTGAAAGGGAAGGTGTCATGCTGATCCCGTCCCGATCAAAGAATTTGATTTAATAAATATAAGAAAATCAGGACGGGAGAAGCATCTGGTGGGAGGCAAAAAAAGATTCTTTTCCCGATCCTTCGAGGTCAGAATGACAGACTTTGACGAAATTTTCCAAAGCATAGTTAGAAGTTGATCTATCTTTTACTATGTCGTTCGGTATATTTCCCCGCCTTCGCCGGGCAGGCGTGGTGAAGGATTCAGGCGAGACGATGGAGAAACCCGTTCTCATTCTCAGTATGGCTGCTTCGGAGGAAGAAGCCGCGCGCATCGGTAAAACGATTGTTGAGGAAAAGCTCGCTGCCTGCGCCAACGTGGTTTCAGGAGTGAGGTCGCTGTACGTCTGGCAGGGGAACTTTTGTGATGAAGGAGAGGTTCTTTTGATGATGAAGAGCTGCCGGAGATTGGTCAAGAAAGTCATCCGTCGGGTGAAAGCGCTTCACAGTTATGAGGTTCCCGAAATTATTGCTTTGCCCATTGTTGAGGGGTCCGAGGATTATTTGAAGTGGATGGAAGACTCGCTTACTTGAGGGAGCATCGGCTTTTCTGGGCCGTGGCTTTGTCTTTGCTGTTTCATCTTGCGCTTCTTTTACTCTCCGCAGGACGGGGTAAAATCATCCTTTTTCCAATTCTGAAGACGGACTCCAATCCGACCGACAAACGGATCGCTTTTGAGATCATCGAAACGCCGGAGGATAGCCGAAGCGCCGTTCCGCCGGAGAATGCCACTCTTCTTTCGGATAAAAATGCAATCGCCCGTGATTTGGCGGAGAATGCTTTGAAGGACGCCGGGCTTCCTTATTCGGCCGGGCTGTTGGATGTAAAATCCATTCCGCAGGCAAGCTCGGAGGGTTCGGACGGAAATCGGGACGGAGGAGGAGAAGAATCGCAGACGGAATCCTCGGATACGGAGGGTGATTTTCGACCCCGCGTCGTGAGTTCGGATCGGACATCCCAGTTCAGCCGAGAGGCGCTTTTGGGCGGTAAAGAAGGGGATAGTCCGTCTCAGCCTCGCCCCCCGTATAAACAGGAGGAATCCAGCGCGAAAGACGCGGGGGGAATCCGTTTCAACACGTATGCTTGGGATTTTGCTCCCTACCTGCTGGATCTCAAGCGGAGGATCGAGAAGAATATCTATCCTCCTCCTGCGTTCACCCGCTTAGGCTTTGGCGGCACGAATGTCCTTCGTTTTCGGGTTCTACCCGACGGTTCGCTGGTCGGACCGGAACTGTTGGGTGCCGAGGGGGAGAAGGCGCTGGTTGAGACGAGCCGGAAAGCGGTTACACTTTCAGCCCCATTCCGGCCGCTGCCGGGAAATTTTCCCGAGAAATTCCTGGAAGTGACAGTGACTTTTCAGTACATCATCTTGAAAAGATAATCAAATTCGGAGTGACTATGACTGGTATCTGGGAAATGCTCTCGAGAGGGGGAATTGTGATGATCCCCCTGCTTCTCACCTCGGTACTGGGTCTGGCGGTGGCCATTGAAAGGGCTGTGTTTTTACGCCGCCGCCGCATCCTGCGGCCCGATGTACTCGCCGTCGTCGGAAGCATCGAAAAACCCGATGATATCGAAAGGGTTGTGAACGATCTGGCCCGGCGAAATGATCCGTTCGTCAACATCGTTCGCGTGACCCTTCAGCACAGGGGAAGGCGGAGAGAGGAGATCAAGGAAGCAGTCGTCGATCAGGGAAGGCGGGAGGCGAGGTCGCTCGAGCGAGGGCTGGTCATTTTAGAGACGGTGGCCGGGATTGCCCCTCTGTTGGGTCTGCTGGGAACGGTCACGGGGATGATCCGAGTGTTTCGGGTGATTTCCGAACAGGGTCTGGGTCAGACGCAGTCCCTCTCGGGGGGCATCTCGGAGGCGCTCATTACGACTGTTGTCGGACTCATCATCGCTATCCCTGCTCTGGTGGCGTACAATTATTTCAGCCACAAGGTCGAGGATCTCGTTTTGGAAATCGAGAAGTATTCCAGTCAACTCCTGAATAAATTGGATGGATTCCAAGGACACAGGAATTCGAAATGATCACGTTCGAGAAGAATCGTCTGGACACTCTGTTTCGGGCGTTCACAAGTCGGAAGATCGTTGTGATGGGCGATCTCATGCTGGATCGCTACCTGTGGGGCCGGGTTTCGAGGATTTCTCCTGAAGCGCCGGTTCCCGTCGTAGAGATTGCATCGGAATCGTTTCGATTGGGCGGAGCTGCCAATGTCACCCGCAACGTGAAGAGTTTGGGTGCGGAAGTCATTCCTGTGGGCGTGATAGGGAAGGACGGTTCCGGTGAGATGATCAAGCGCATTTTCAGTGAGAATGGATTCCCGACCGAGGGGATTATGGAGGACGCAGAACGGCCGACGACTGTGAAAACGCGCGTCATTGCCCATCATCAGCACGTGGTCCGGACGGACAGGGAAGTGAGGACGGGCATCTCAAAAAACATCCAGGATCGACTTCTCGGTTTTCTGAGAGAATGTTCGACCGACGTAGACGGCATCATCTTAGAGGATTACAACAAAGGGCTTTTCGTACCCCGTTTCATCGAGCAGTCCATCAAGCTGGCTAAAAAAATGGACAAGATGACTTTCGTGGATCCGAAGTTCGACCACTTTTTCGATTACATGGGTGTGACGCTTTTTAAGCCCAATCGCAAAGAAGTGGCGGACAAGGTCGGGTATCGGCTGGACTCCGATGAAGCGTTGGAGAAAGTCGGTCAGAAACTCCTGCATCGGCTCCAGTGCAGCGCTCTCATGATCACCCTGGGAGAGGAAGGCATGGCCCTGTTTGAGCCCGGCAAAGCATGGATGAAAGTGCCTACAAAGGCCGTGAAAGTCCATGACGTTTCTGGAGCGGGGGATACTGTCATTGCGACGATGACGGTGTCGATGACTGCGGGCGCGACCCTAAGGGAAGCGGCGACGATTGCAAACCATGCGGCGGGTATTGTGTGCGGCGAAGTCGGGATCGTTCCCGTGGAAAAGGACGCTTTGTACGACGCACTTTTAAACGAAGCTGAATCGTAATGAGGGATTGTGAGGGTGTCGGCGATTCGAACTGCGTGATTGTAATGAATAACAATATAGCGAAATGATTTTATATATGGCGAATGAGAATGTCTCTCCCCGACGGATAGCTGTATTCGATGTGGATCGAACTCTGCTGGTACGCACATCGGGAGAAGTGCAATTGATACGTTTCCTTCGCAAGCGGAAAATGTTTCCTATTTTAAATTTTCCGCGCAGTGTTGTTTGGATGATCCGAAAACTGCGTCTTGGTTTTTCAGAGGCGGTTTTAAGGAATAAAGTTTACTTTTCTGGTCTGAACGTTCAGGAAGTCAGCTCGTTCCTTCCGGAATTTTTTCGGGATTACATCCAGCCGCGAATTTCGGCTCGTGTGGTCGATTGCATGAAAAAACTCCAGAAGAACGGATACGAAATTATGCTATTGTCGGGAACGCTGGACTTCATCTTGGATTTGTTTGTTGATCATCTTGGCGCCGATTTTGGATTGGGAACGACGTTGGAAGTACGGGAGGGCAAATTCACAGGAAGCATCGTCGGAGAATATCCATACTTTAGGGGAAAAGTAAGGGCGTTGCGTCACTATTTTAACGGGCGAAAAATTGATTTTCATCGTTCCTTCAGTTTTGCGGACAGCTGGGCGGATATCCCTCTTCTCCGTCTTTTCGGTCATCCTGTGGCGGTCAATCCGGGACGGATTTTAAAACGGAAGGCGAAAAAAGAGGGGTGGAGAGTGATGGAGGATAAGGATGCTAATAATCATAATAATCACCAGTCGACAATGAGCAGTCGGAAGCAGACAGGGGAGTGCCGAATATGATTCCGTATTTAATTCTGATACTGATCATGGGATTAATTTTGGTCGTGCTCGTACTGAAACCTGAGCTGGGCATGCAAGTCAAAGCTTTTACCGAGCGTATCGCATTCGATGCGGAATGGAAGCCTTCCAAAGGAACGCGGTGGCGGTTTGTGCTCGTCGGGATTTTCATCGAAATCTTATTTTTTATTCTTCTGATCCTTTCTCTTTTATGGAAGTAGTATCTCATCGTATTTATGTGCCAATGGTAGGCAGGCCGAATGGAAGATTTGCCATTCGGCCTGACTTTGGGAGGGAGAGAGAAATAATGTCTTCTTGGTGTTGATCTATTTGTTTGTACGACCAAAGATCATTTTAGGTTTCACTTTCTTTTCAATATTTTTATCGATAAAATGGGTTTCTCAACGGGTACGGATCGAAGGGCTACAGCGGATTCGGATTGAATCCTCCTGTGCCGGATGAGTCGTGGTCCATTCCTAAAAAGTTTGATTTGCATGAAATGGGCGAGTATGCGTGAACCCTCGGATTCTGCTCTGAGGAGGCTCATTTGAAACGGAGCGTCTTTATTGTATTCTTGTGCAGTGCTTTTTTCTTTTCCTCGATGTTTGCACAGGAGAAAAATCCGTTTGTGTTCAACTCCCGAAAGAATGGATTGTTTTTAGGGATGGGAGCAGCGATCGTGACGGCCGGAGCCTTTGCCTATATGAACATGAAATCGGTAGACGTATCGACCCTGCGGAGAGAAAATATTCCCTGTTTTGACCGTTTCGCAGTGGATTTATCTAATTCTAAAATTGCTGATGTCAGCGATGTGACAAGCGGAATCGCACTCGGTCTTCCCCTTGTGTTGGCCCTCGGTTCACGCGACGGGCGCACTGTGGGTGAGGATGCCCTCATGTATATGGAATCTGTGATGTTCATGGGCGGATTGACCTGGCTGAGCAAGGCTGCTTTCGGACGCCCGCGGCCTTATGCGTACCGAGATGCCGAAGCCGGAGCCAGCTCTCTCAGTCCAAACGCTGTGCGGTCGTTCTTTTCGGGACACACGGCGGCTGCGTTCAACGGCGCAGTATTCGCGGGGACGGTTTTTCAGAAGCGGTATCCCGACTCGGATTGGGTAAAACCCGTGTGGGCATTCGGACTGACCGCAGCGACGGCCACGGCCGTTTTTCGGGTGACATCCGGGAATCATTTCCCGACGGATGTGATCGCAGGCGCGGTAATGGGATCGTTGACGGGATGGCTCATTCCCCGTCTGCATGCCCGCAGATATGACGAAACTGGTTTGTTTTTACGGATGGACGGGAGAATAGGGCTTGGATACCAATTTTAGGGCTGTCTATCTTAATGATAATCCATCGTATCAGCAATATTTTGATCCTTCAACACGCGATTGTAATCCGATGATCAGCCACAGACTGTACAAAGCGCTTGGCATGGAGACCGTCCTGGCTTTCGATGTCGAAACGACAGGCCTTGATTCCGACAAGGATGAGATTCTTGAGATCGGAATCGTTCGAACGGAGAACGGTGAAATTCAGGAGCGATATACCCAGCTCTTTCGGCCGTCAGTTCCCATTCCTCCTGTCATCACGCAGCTCACCGGAATCCGAGAAGAAGATTGTGTAGGCCAGCCGACGGTGGAAGAAAAATTCTCGGAAATCGTCGCATGCATGGAGACCGGCTTCATCGTCGCTCATAACGCGGATTTCGATTTTTCGTTCCTTCATAACGCATGGAAACGTTACAGCCCGGATGTTCCGACCGTCGGACCGTCGCGGATTTTAGACACGTTAGAGCTTTCCCGCTTACTCCTTCCGTGGCTGCCCAACCATCGGTTGGGAACGGTTTCTGAACACCTGCATGTTCAACCTGAATCGCGGCACCGCGCTCTTGCCGATGCGGAAACCACGTCCTCAATTTTTCGAGAATTGCTGTCGATGGCGCTGAACCTGGATGAGAGGGCCGTTGCCGTTGTGAATCGCATTTTGGAAGGCTCTACCGACGGTCTTCGATTCTTTTTTGAGAAGGTCTCGGAAGTGAAGGATGCGTACAGATCGCGGAGAAAAAGGACGAAACGGGAGGGGCCGTCGAACACTTTGGGCACGCAGACAGAAAGACCGGACGGAACGACCGTACAGAGGGTTGACGAGGAGGAGGTTGAGGCATTTTTCCGGGCCGGGGGGGCTCTGTCAAATGCCCTTCCTCAGTTTGAGGGGAGAAGACCACAGCAGGAAATGGCCAGAGCTGTAGGCCGGATGTTGAATGAGGAAGCGTTTTTAATGGCCGAAGTCGGGACGGGCGTGGGGAAATCGCTGGCGTATCTGATTCCTTCAATGCTGTATGCAGCACGGAATCCCGGCTGTCGGATCGTCGTTTCCACGCACACGAAGACGCTCCAGAATCAGCTTTTTTCCAAAGAACTCCCTTTGCTCGCCCGGATCTGGGAGAAACCTTTCATGGCCGTCCTGCTGAAGGGCCGAGGGAATTACCTATGCTTAAATAGATGGGAGAACATGATTCTTCATGCTCAGGAGCGGTTGTCTTTGAAGCAAAGGCGAAAACTGCTCCCCCTTGTCCTGTGGGTGCTGCAAACGCAGACCGGAGATATTGAAGAAAACAATGGATTCTCACTCGATCAGAATCGGGAGGTATGGTCTCAGCTGAATTGCGAGGGATCGCATTGTTCGGGATCTGAATGTCAATTTGAATCCGCATGTTTTTTCCGGAGCGTGCGGAGGGCGTCCAGGGCGGCCGACTTCGTGGTCGTGAACCATTCCCTTCTCCTTTCGGATGTTGCCGCGGGCTACTCGGTTTTGGGAGATTATGACACACTATTGGTCGACGAGGCCCATCAGATCGAAAGGGTCGCCTCCGACTGCTTGAGCACCGTGCTCACCGAATGGCTTTTTCGAGATATCGCTCAGAGATTGCATCGTACGGACCCGAATGAGGGAGGGATACTTCTGCTGCTACAGAATTTATCCGGAAAGAAAAAGAAGCATCGTCCCGAAGAGACCAAGTTGGGAGAAACGGTTGAACGGTTGAAACAGGAGTCCGACACATTGTGGAGAGCGGCTTCTCGTTTCTTTCAGGCATTGGTCGAGGTGATGTCCTCTCGCGTGTCCGAACGCGGATGGGTCCAGAAGCTCCGAATCCAGAGCGGTACGGAACTCTTCGGACCGCTGGCAGAACAGGCACTCGCCCTGGAGTCTGCGCTCGAGGATTTGGAAGCGGATCTATCGGACATGATCTCTCTCATCCATGAAGCCACATTGCCACCTTTTTCGATGTCCCAGGATGTGGAGCGGGAATTGGACGCCATCCTGCAGCGGCTGCTGACTCTCATGCAGGTTTTCAAGGATTTCCAGAGAGAGGATTACGGCACCGATGTGGTTTGGTGCGAGATGACGCAAAAGCAGGACAGGCATGAAGTCCGCTTTCATTCGGTGCCTTTGAACGTCGCAGGCATTTTGACAGAGTTGCTCTATCCGAGGCTTCGACGGTGTCTGATGACTTCGGCCACTCTCGCGGTGGGCGGCGGTTTCGATTATTTCATGCATCGTCTTGGGATCGACTGCGTGGATGGGGATCGCGTGACTGCGCGGTTGTTCGGCTCTCCGTTTGACTATTCCGAACAATCTCTCCTGCTCATTCCGGTATTTCTCTCGAATCCGAGGGAGAGGAGGTTCACCCAGGATGTGGCTCGGGTCGTCGGGCGTATTCTATCGTTCCGCGCGAAGGGAACGATGATCCTGTTTACATCCCATGAAATGCTTCGGGAGGTGTACCGGACAGTTCGGCCCAATTTCAACGACGACAGCGTGCGGTTGCTGGCTCAGGGGATGGACGGATCTCGGACGTCTCTGTTGCATAGGTTTCAAGAGGATGAGAAGTCGATTCTTTTCGGGACGAGCAGTTTTTGGGAAGGCGTGGATGTGCCGGGTACGGCTCTGGAGATGCTCATCATGACGAAAATTCCGTTCGACGTTCCGACGGAACCGCTGGTGGAAGCCAGGATGGAACAGGCCCAGATAATAACGGGAAACGGTTTTTTAAATTACTTGGTTCCTGAAGCCATCATCAGACTGCGGCAGGGATTCGGCCGGCTCATCCGGTCGGGGAAGGATCGGGGCGTGGTCATCCTGTTGGATCACCGGGTTGTGCAGACGAGATACGGGAGCCTGTTTCTGGAGTCACTTCCCGTCGAAGCGACGGTATGCGAGGACGAAGAATCCTTGATGGAGAAGTTGGAGAGTTGGTTTTCTTAAGGTTATTCTTGTGTCGAACGGCCGGCACGCTGGCTTGGACGGTTTTAACCGGAGTATCCGAAAGATGCGGTTTTGTGAGAACGATCATTTTTCGTTTTGATAAATGCGCTAGATTTTATATCTTTGAGTATCGAACCAAAATCATTTACCTTTTCGGGTGACCGACATGAAAGATAAGATCGTGATGGAAGGGCTGACTTTTGACGATATTCTGCTTATACCGGCGGAGTCGGATGTCCTTCCGAAGGATGTAGATGTTCGTACACAATTAACGCGAAACATCTCGATCAACATTCCCATCGTTTCTGCGGCCATGGACACGGTGACGGATTCCAAACTGGCCATGGCCATCGCTCGGGAAGGGGGGCTCGGGATCATCCATAAAAATCTCTCTCCAGAACGGCAGGCGGCCGAAGTGGATAAAGTGAAACGCTCGGAAAGCGGGATGATCTCCAATCCCATTTCACTCCCTCCTGATCGAAAGCTGAGAGAAGTTCTTCAATTGATGGACCAGTACCACATTTCTGGGATTCCGATTGTGGAAGGCGAACGGCTCGTCGGTATTCTGACGAACAGGGATCTGCGCTTCGAAACCAACTTGGATCAGCCCATACGACGTGTGATGACGAAAGAAAATCTCATCACCGCTCCCGAGGGCACGAAACTGGAAGAAGCCGAAAAGATCCTGCAGAAACATAGAATAGAAAAGCTTCCGATCGTGGATCGCCAGGGACGTCTGAAGGGACTGATCACGGTCAAGGATATTCAGAAACGGAAGGCTTTTCCGAATGCAGCGAAGGACGAGAACGGGCGTCTGCTCGTCGGGGCAGCAGTCGGGGTCACTCAGGATACATTGGAACGGGTGGAGGTGTTGATTTCTGCGGGGACCGATATCGTTTGTGTGGACACTGCGCACGGCCACTCGCATGGCGTTCTTCGCATGGTAAAGAAACTGCGCGATGCCTTTCCTGATTTAGAATTGATGGGCGGGAATGTGGCGACTGCCGAAGGCGCCTCTGCGCTCATCGAAGCGGGAGTGGATGGGGTGAAAGTGGGGATCGGACCTGGCTCAATCTGTACAACGCGGGTCGTGGCAGGTGTGGGCGTCCCCCAGATCACAGCCGTGATGGCGTGCGCGAGCGTGTGCCTGAAAGCAAGCGTACCCTTGATCTCGGACGGGGGCATTCGGTATTCAGGAGACATCGCCAAAGCCCTTGCAGCAGGCGCGGATTCAATTATGCTGGGCTCGCTCCTGGCGGGAGTCGAAGAGAGTCCGGGAGAGATGGTGCTCTTGGAAGGAAGAAGTTATAAGGTTTATCGAGGAATGGGTTCGCAGGGTGCGATGTCCGACGGCAGTGCGGATCGTTACTTCCAGGAGAATTCTGTTTCGAGCAAGTATGTCCCGGAGGGGATCGAGGGCAGGGTTCCCTACAAAGGCCGTTTATCGGATATCATTTATCAGCTTGTCGGCGGCGTTAAATCGGCGATGGGATACTGCGGCGTGAGGACGATACTCGAGTTGAAGGAAAAAACCCGGTTCGTTAAGATCACAGAAGCCGGTGTGAAAGAAAGCCATCCTCACGATGTGACGATTACGAAGGAATCTCCCAATTATCAGAGGGGATAAAAAAAAGAAACCGAGAAGTTCAAGGCTGCCGGAATTAGGGGGAGTTACCGACAAATATGAACTTTCCCGGTTTCAAAATGAGTCGCTTTTTTATATGAAGGAACGATTGACGCCTACATCGCGTTGACGTGTCTCATCAACTTCGATTTGAGGTTGGCTGCTTTGTTTTTATGGATAATCCCTTTGATGGACATACGGTCCAAGATGGATACGGTTTTTTTCAACTCGGCGGCTGCTGTTTCTTTGTCCGAGGCATTTTTCACCTTTTTAATCGCCGTTTTCATCCTCGAACGTTTTTGCACGTTTCTTCCGCGCCTTCTCTCGTTCTGTCTGACGCGTTTTACTGTTGATGTGTGCCGTGGCATCGATTCCTCAATTAATCTGAGTTCAAAGTGGTAAAAATATACAAAAAGATCGCCTCATTGTCAAGCGGTTAATGGGAAATCAGAATGGAGATGTGGGTTCTTTTTGTCGGTTTTTTATTGTCGTTGATTTTGGTTCTACTGCTCGGGCCGTTCCGCATCCGAGTCTGTTTTGATAAGCTCCAGCGGACGTCGTCGATGCATGTACGGATTACTTCATGGAAGATGCTGTTCGGGGTGGAGTGGACGAAAAAAGAGGGTGAGGCCATCCTCCACGGCATTTTGTTCAAAAGGGCGTGGATACTGCGAAAGAAAAAATCCGATCCAGGGAAAAGAGACACGCCGGCGGGCGAGAGAGAAAAGACTATTCAGAAAAGACGTTTTTGGTGTATGGAAAGGCACATCTTCCGGCGTTTGTTGAGATGGATCCGAAGATTTTTCTGCAGTATTCGATTGGACTGCATCGATATTGAGGGGGATTTTGGAACGGGAGATCCTGCGTTGACGGGTGAAGTATTCGGGTTCCTTCAGATGCTGCAGTCGATGGGAGGCAAGGGTTTCCGAGTGGCTCTCATTCCCCATTTTTACGAGATCCGGTATGATGGAAAGATCGCCCTGACCGCACGATTCATACTTTTACGTCTTCTATGGGTTGTCGTCATCACGGGCGTGGAATTTGGCTGGATGGTTTGGAAGTGCAGGATATAGATGAAAGGAATTTTTCATGGTGATTGAAACGTTGGTCAAGACGGTCCTCTCCGAGTTGAAGGAAATCACGAAAACGGAGACTGTCATTGGGAAACCTATCATCGTGGGTAAAGCGACGATCGTCCCTGTTTCCCGGATATCGATCGGCTTCGCTGTGGGCGGGGGAAAGAAAGATTCGAAGAGCGGCTCCGGCGAAGGGACGGGCGGAGGCGCTTCTATCGAGCCGATTGGTTTCATCGTTGTTCGGGGCGAGAAAGTAGATCTCATCACTGTACAGAAGCAGGATGTAGGTTTGGGAAAGGTCATCGATCTCGTTCCGCAGATTGTGGAACGGGTGAAAGATTTCAAAGAGAAAAGGGGAAAATCGTCATCCAAAGATGGGAATGTAAAAAAATGAAACGTCTGAGAATGGGTATACAGGAGGATTTATTCGCTACATCCAGATCACAGGAACTTCGAAACCGTGTGAAGGAGTTGGATGGATTGATTTCCCGAGCGCTGCGAAAAAACGAATATGAAAGAGCAAGGACATTCACGGAACAGCAGGAAAAATTGATCTATGAACTCGTTGTGATGAGCGAAGAAGAAGTGCATGAAAGAGAAGGTTCTGAAGATGTCATCGTGTTATGATACATTGAGTATACATTGTTTGTCGGGCAATGCCGATGAATGAAGTCATCGTCAAAATCAGGAAAGAAGATGGGTGCGAGGATTTGCCGCTTCCGGAATACCAGACGCCTGGATCGGCCGGGTTGGATTTGGTCGCGGCAGTCGAAGGAGCGGTGACGATTCAGTCCGGAGACTTTGAATTTATTTCGACAGGCATTCGCGTGTCCATTCCGGAAGGTTTTGAGGGACAGGTCAGGCCGCGGAGCGGGCTTGCTCTGAAACATGGAATCGGCGTCCTGAACTCTCCGGGGACGATCGATTCAGATTACCGGGGTGTTGTGGGTGTCATCCTTTTCAATTTGGGTAAAAAGCCGTTTATCGTCAAACGGGGCAACCGAATCGCCCAGCTGGTCATATCAAAAATCGAGAGAGTCAAGTTCGTCGAGTTGCAACAACTCGACGTGAGCGATCGTAAAGAAGGAGGATTTGGATCGACCGGCACGTGAGCGGCAGGGGTGAGATGGCAAGGGATATTAATCGGGTTATGATAGGGCAGGATAATTATCCTGCCTTATTTGTTATGTACCACAGAGATTCACAGAATTACACAGATAAAGAAAAAATATAGGTGAGAAAAAAATATAAGAGTAGATGAGTCAGACAAAGAAAAATTTATATTCAGGATTTCTGTGTTTTGTTCCGTGGTGATCTGTGGTTTAGAAGTCAAGTAGGCTAAAACTTTTTTCATTTAGAAACCGTCAATACTGTAGAAGTTAAAAGTGAAAATTGAACCAATGAAATGGAGGATCCAATGTTGAAGCATTTGGGTAAGAGGATTCTGATCGGAATCGTGTTGACGGTTTTCGTAGCCGGAACCGCATCGATGGGCAATGCCAGTAAGAGTAGTCGAAAAGGGTATTTGGGCGTTTCCATCGAAAAATTGTCGAGCGAAGAGAGAAAAGAGATGGGAGTCTCGCACGGGGTCGTTGTGACCAAAGTCGAGAAAGACGGACCTGCGGAACGAGCGGGGATTGTAGAGGAGGATGTCATCCTTTATTTTGCGGGGAAGAAAATCCGCACCACGCAGAATCTGACCGATGCCGTTCGGGAAACCAAGCCGAAAACCGACGCCAAGGTGACCCTCATGTGCGATGGCCAGAGGAAAGATATTATCGTGACTGTGGGCAGACTTCCGTCGCTCTATTCGTATAGTTTTGGAAGCGGGAAGGATAATTTCATCACTGTCTTCGGTGGAAGGGGCGGTTATCTGGGCGTGAGTCTACAGGAGCTGAACGCAGATCTGGCGGATTACTTTGGAGTCAAAGAAGATGGAGGTGCTCTCGTGTTGAACGTCGTTGAGGACAGTCCCGCGGCCAAGGCGGGAATGAAAGCCGGTGATGTGATCATTGTCATCGACGAGGAGGAAATCGGCTGTCCTGAGGATGTTCATGAGATTATTTCAGATTTTGAGGAAGGGGATGAAGTGGATATCGTTATCCTCCGACATGGTCAGAAACAGACGCTGAAGGTCGAACTGGACGAGAGGTCGCCTCATTCAGACATTCAAATTTTTAAAGGAATCGGAAAGGGGAATTTTCGCCTCAATGTGCCGCAAATTGAACGGCTGGAAATGCCGAAATACAACTACCACCTTCGCTGGGATGAAGATGCCAGAAAACATCTTGAAGAACAGCTTGAGAATCTCCGCGAACGCATCGACAGCAGATTGGACAGAGTGGAACTAAAATTGAAGACGGTTGTAGAGAGTCGCTTCATATAGTCAAAAGTAATGAATTATCGTTCGAGCGCGTTTGAAGTATCGCGCTCATGGAAAGATCGTCCTGGTATGTTCATCCCAGGGCGATTTTTTTATTCAACTGTTTTAAGAATTGCTTGATTCTGATGTGTATTTTGGATAGCTTATACACGGCATTGGACGATTCAAGCATTTGCGGACTGCTTTGTTGATACCCATAAAAGAAATCAGACACGTTCTTGTTTCCCGCCTGCGGTTCATGGGAGACGTCATCCTGACGACGCCGCTGCTCTGTGCGCTAAGCGAGAACCTGCCTGAAGCGCGGATCACGTACCTTGCGGAAGCGCCCTACCACACCCTGTTGGAACATCATCCTTGCGTGGATGTCGTGTGGGGAATCGAGCGGAAAAAACGGTTGGATCAGATCAAATTGTTCCATACACTGCTTCGGAATCGGTTTGATGTGGCCATCGATCTGTTCGGGAATCCGCGGTCGGCTTGGCTCGCGTTCCTGAGCGGAGCACGGGTTCGCATCGGGGGTGATTTTCGTGGAAGAAGATGGTTTTATGCGGATCGACTTTCCGATGACGGCATCCTAAGAAACGCCGTGGATTTTCATCTTCGGTATCTTGAACCTCTAGGTATTCAACGATCATTTTCCAAACCCTTTGTCGTTGTCACTGAAGATGAGAAAGCGCGGGCCGGAGCGTATCTCGAAAGCAGGGGATACGATCTTGGAAAGCGCATTATTGCGATTCATCCCGGTGCGAGCTGGCCTGCGAAGCGGTGGCTTCCGGAGAGGTTTGCTGCTCTGGCCAATCGGCTCGTCACCGAGTATGGCATTCAAATATATTTTATTGCGAATCCCGGGGATGCGTCTACGATGGATCGGGTGATGGGAAATGTCTCCTTCAATCATCCGAAGCCTGAGATTCTGAAACTCAGGCAGCTTGGTGCTGTTCTTAGCTGCTGCGATCTCTTGGTATCGAACGACTGCGGTTCGATGCACCTGGCGCCGGCGGTGGGTACGAAGATCGTGGGTATATTCGGCCCGGGCGAGCCTGAGGTGTGGTTTCCTTATCGTCCAGAGGATGGTCACCGCCTCGTCCATCACGAGATTGCATGCAGCCGCTGTCATCGAGACTTCTGCGATAGGATGGATTGCATGAAGGTCATTGAAGTCGATGAGGTGTATGGAACTGTGATGGAGGTACTGGGCGTCGGTGTCTGAACTGCGAGAAAGTGTCGTGGCATTGTTTTTATACAGCATTTTCTCCTAGATAAAAGTATTCACCACGGAAATACACAGACTTACACAGATAAAGAAAATAAGAGAAATTATGTAACATTTATTAAAAACTCGACTTTGGCAAATCTGATCATTTTGATAGAACGATCCAATCGAGAGAGCGATTTTCAAAAAATGACCAATCGATGCCTCTCCTTTCCAAAAGGAGAGGTTAGGTGAGGATTTATAGGATTTGCAGAAATCATGTCTTATTGATCAGTTAAAAACACCCTCTCTTTGTCTCTCCCTGAAGGGAGAGATAATGATTGAAACATGATTTCTGCAAATCCCTGATAAAAGAGACATTTTTTGAAAATCGTTCTGATGATCAGTTCACACTTGAAAATTGCCAAAGTCGAGTTAAAAAGACGGATATAAATAAAACTCTATTAATAGATTCGCAATCATTTTCATGTTTTATTCTATAGTGCTCTGTGGCTGATAAATTAAGTAGGTTAGGTATTATATTTTACGTGTAATCCGAGAATGGAGAATGGATTCTTCTTCGCTCAAAGTGATTTCGGCGAGCCGGCGGATCGAAATGGTGAGTTTCTTCCCGCAACAGATCATCGAGATTCTTGGGAAGAAATGTCCTCCTGGCCGCGTCCATTCGGTCGTGCTCTGGAGCAAGGATCCCCGGCATTTGTTGAGCCACAAGGAACTGAAGAAGACGCTGAAGTCATACGATCAGGTTTTTCTCCACTTTACAATATCGGGAATGGGAAATACATACTTAGAGCCGAGGATTCCGCCGACTGCGGAGGCTATTTCTCTTCTTCCAAAACTTGTGGAGTTCGTGGGAGATCCCCAGAGGGTTCGGATTCGTTTCGATCCCATCGTGCATCTAAAATTGCCCGATGGGACGGAGTACACGAACCTGCCTCACTTCGTGGAGGTCGCTGAGAAAGCAGTGCATGTGAATGTCCGCAACGTTGTCATTAGCTGGATGGAAGACTACGCGAAAGTCGTGAAGAGGCTGGGCATGTACGGTATCGAACCTGTTTCCGTTTCGGATGAACAGTGGCGCAGTGAAGCGGACTGGATTTTCCAGCAAGCCGAGAGAATCGGAATGGGTGTTTTGGGATGCTGTGTTCAAGATATTCCTGTTTCGCGCTGCATCGACGGAGAGCTTCTGACTGTCTTGCACCCGAAATTACACCAGGCTTCTTTAATGAAAGCAAAGGGGCAGCGTCCCAGATGTGGGTGCACGGAAAGCTGGGATATCGGTTGGTACAATCCATGTCCGGGCGGCTGCTTGTATTGTTATGCAAATCCAATGGTTTCCTCCCGCTTGACGGGAGCGAAACCTTCCTGAATGGAGCAGGGAGACCATGACGAATGTCGAGATAAAAACGAGGTATACCAAAACACAGCGCACTGAGGCGGTGTTGAAGAAGATTGGCGCGCGTTTTGACCGGGTGGAAGTGCAGTCGGACACGTACTTCAGGGTGGATGGCGGCATGTTGAAAATCAGGGAAAGGGATTCCGATCTTCCCCAGCTTATTCAATATTTTCGCGGGGATGAGAAAGCGCCGAGGCCGAGTTATTACGAAATCATCCATCTGCGGAATGCGGAGAAAGTCCGCGAGACGTTGGAGAGAGAACACGGAATTTTAGGGATCGTTGTAAAGGAGCGTGAGATCTGGCTTTGGGAGAATGTCCGAATCCATTTTGATAAAATTGAAAACTTGGGTGAATTCTTGGAATTCGAGGCTGTGTTGGAGGACGATTCGGATGTTGAGGAGGAAAGCAAGAAGGTGAAATGGCTGATGAAAAAATTTAAGATTCAAGAAAAGAATTTACTTAAGGAATCCTACATCGATTTTATCACGCACCACTGTTGATGAAGACTGCTCTTTATTCCACATTCACCGTACTTCATTTCGACTACTCTTCAAACCCTGTGTTTTGCATGGGGTTTTCGATTTTGCCTGCGATGGGCATGCGCCTTCCGATGCCGAAGGCTTTGGCCGTGATTTTCAGTCCCGGGGCAGCCTGCCTTCGTTTGAACTCACTCTTTGCCACTGCGTTAATCACCCAGTCTACGGTATGCCTGTCGAATCCCTGCTCAACGATCTGATTGCTTGAATATCGGCGCTCGATATAGAGATGGAGAATCTGGTCTAAAACGGAGTAGGGGGGGAGATCATCCTGATCCTTTTGGTCGAGTTTGAGTTCAGCGGAGGGAGGTTTTTGGATGATTCTCTTCGGGATGATTTCTTCGTTTCGGTTGATGTATTCAGCCAGGTTGTAGATCCTTGTTTTGGTTACATCGGCGAGAACGCCGAGTCCTCCGACCATGTCCCCGTAAAGCGTGCAGTATCCGACAGCGAGTTCACTCTTGTTCCCTGTACCGAGTACGAGACTCTTCTTTTTGTTCGCAAACGCCATAAGGATATTTCCCCGAATTCGGGCCTGGATGTTTTCTTCTGTGATATCTTCCGTCGTGCCGGCGAAATCTTCCCGTAGGGATTCCAGATAGGCCTGGTAGATGGGCGTGATGGGAAGGATTCTGAAGGACATCCCGAGGTTTTTAGCCAGTCTGCGGGCGTCCTGCACGCTGGAGTGGGACGAGTAAGGAGAGGGCATTGAGATCGTCATGACGTTTTTTGTCCCGATCGCTTTACACGCGAGGCAGCAGACGACGGCGGAATCGACACCGCCCGAGAGTCCGATGACGGCTGTCCGGAAACCTGTCTTTCTCATGTAGTCCCGGATTCCGAGGACGAGGGCGTCGTGCACTGAAGCGGTTTCGTCGAGGGGTGCGAACGGTTTGGGTTTGGGGAGGTGTCCGAGGTGCACGGTTTGGACGTGCTCTTCAAACGGCGGGAAGATGGATACGAGATTCCCCTTTCCATCGAAGATCATGCTCTGGCCGCCGGAAATGAGGTCGTCATTACCGCCCGCCTGATTCACGTGAATAAACGGGATTTTAAATGTTTTTGCGTGGTTTTGAAAAAGTCGATATCTGACTACATCTTTTCCGATACCGAAGGGCACGGCAGAAAGGTTGATGAACACGGTCGCTCCCTTTTTGTGGAGGATGTCCAAAGGATTGATGGGATAGACCCTGTCAGGGAAATGCTGGGGATTGTTCCAAGCATCTTCGCAGATGGTAATGCCAAGTCGTTCGCCTTTGAAGCTGAAGGGTTCGATTTTCTCTGCGGGTTCGAAGTATCTCGCTTCGTCGAAGACGTCGTATGTCGGCAGGAGGGATTTGTGCTGTTGAAAGAGGTGTGCCCCATTCTGGATGAGGGCTGCCGAATTGTAGAGGCGGTTACCTGTCTGCTTATCTGTGGATTGAATCGTGCCGCACAGGATGGCGGTATCGGGGAATTTTTTCGACAGGTTCATTAAGGTATTTTGCGCTTTTTGATAATTCTGGATGAAGTCTTCGCGTTCGAGTAAGTCCTGAGGCGGATAACCGGAGAGGTAGAGCTCGGAGAAGATGATTAAATCAGGAGACTCGTTTTGAATCGCTTTCAGGGTCTTTTCAATTTTCGAAAGATTGCCCGCGAAGTCTCCTATGGTCGGATTGAGTTGGGCTACGGTTATTTTCATATGTGTTTTTGCATCCTTCTGCTGGAGGTTGATCACATTGGGATTCCCATCGCAGGGCGTTGGGTGAACAAGATGTCCGGATTTATTTTACGTCCCGGATTAGAAACCCAGGACGATCAAGTTCCAATTATTGATGGTGTCAATTCACGCCTTGAAAAAGCAGCGCTTCCGATTCTTTCCTCGGTCGCGCGCCTAAAGAAATTCCTTTTTTGTAAATTTCTCTTGCTTGTTCAGGCTGATTCAGAATCAGGAGCACGCCTGCCATGTTGAGCTGGATTTCACCGTCTTCGGGTGTCAGTTTCGTCAGTCTTTGAAGGTGCTGAAGGGACCGGCGTTCGGTCGTCGCAGCAATCACGGACGAAAAGTGCCACCAATCCACACGCGACTGCGGATACGAGGGATATCAGGTGGGTCATGGCCACGGCCGGATTGCTCGGATGGAGCAGAATGCTGATTCGTCCGACCAGCCAGAACAGAGGATGGCCGTATGCGTGTCCTATGCCGAGTATTTTGGAGGCTGTGATGAATTCTCCGCAGTCTCCCCAGAACAATCCTTGAGCATTGCTGATTTCATAGAGCAGGAAGGCCGCACATCCGCAGAGGAAGGGGAAGCAAAAGGTGAGCACACACGATAATGACCTGGTCTTATCCGTACAACCGTCAGACATGATATTCTCTCTTTAACTAAAATAATGATGGGTGAATGCTCTTCTGTGATGGCAATTTACATCATGGAATTTTTAAAGTCAAGGTTCAGTTCCTTCTTCATCCAATTAAGGAAAAAGGTGCCAAAAGAATAGTAGGCAAGTTTTGCCGAAAAGAACGGTGATTGAGAGTGGATAGAATTGCATAATAGATTGTGATAACAGAGAGTTACGGTTTATCAATTTTTTATGGTATGCGCTTTGCCTAAAGGAGGGTGAATAAGGTTTGGTACAAGAGAGAGGATGGTTTTTTCATGTATCGTATCAATACGATGATTCGACAAAAGTGGACGGGCTTGTGCTTTTGGGCTGCTCTCCTCGTTACTCCTTCTCTTTTTGCATCCTCCGCAGTAATCTCATGGCAATCGAACACAGAATCGGATTTGGCCGGATATAAAATCTATTACGGCACTTCATCGGGGAAATATTCGGTTATTCTCAACGTGGGGAAAGTGGTCAAGTACGAAATCAATGACCTCACTTCAAACATGGTCTACTATTTTGCCGTTACTGCATATGACCAGAGCGGGAACGAGAGCGGCTTTTCCAGTGAGGTCTCCTATCTCGCTGAAGACAAGGATCCGCCGACCGTTGTCTCCGCGGCGTGCGAATTGATCGATAAAGTGCGCGTCGTGTTTAGTGAAGCGGTAGAGAAGGTATCCGCTGAGATGCCGAGCAATTATAAGATAGACAAGGGCATTGTCGTTCAGAAGGCCGAACTGCAGTCGGATAATAAGACGGTTACTCTGAACACAACTCAGCATCCCAACGGCTCCTATACGCTGACTGTTCAGAATGTGCGCGATCGCGCGACAGTTCCGAATGCGATGACGAGTGGGCAGGCGTCCTATACATGGAATGTGGTCGATACGACTCCCCCGACTGTTCTGAGTGTGAAACTCTTGTTGAAGGATCTTTTGGCCGTTGAGTTTAGTGAGCCTCTAAACCAGGCGTCGGCTTTAGATTCATTGAATTATTCGATTCTGCCGTCCATGAAAATCAAGAGCAGGGGGATCGATGATTCCTTCCGAAAGGTTTTTCTTTCGACCGATTTCCACGAGGTCGGAAAAACGTATACATTGACTGTTAAGAATGTGAAGGATGGTGCGGGGAATACGATTGCATCCAACACACAGAAAACCTATGTTTGCACTTCGGATGATTCGATACCGCCCATCCTGATCGCCGTTCGTCTGAAGAGCAAAACGGCGGTAGAACTTCAATTCAACGAGAAGCTGGACGGCGCGACGGCGGAGATTAAGACAAATTATACGATCACACCTTCGGTAACCGTTCAGAGCGCAGTATTGAGTTCCGATAAAACGGTTGTCGCGTTGACGACAGCAGAGCATCAGGCGGGATCGTACAGCGTGACTGTCAAGAGCGTCGGCGATAATGCCTATCCGTCGAATCTGTTGGATTCGAGTACGCTGGAATATACGTATACACCTTCCGATGTCACGCCTCCCGGCCTGCAGGCTGTGGAGATGACGAGCAACAATATTTTGAAAGTTGTCTTCAACGAGTCGGTGGATGAGGCGAGCGCTACATTCAAAGGCAATTACGTCATCGATCCTCATGTCAATATATCGAGCGCTTCATTGGACGGCTCCCGAAAGATCGTATTCTTGGTGACCGAGCCGCATCCTGCGGGGAGCTACCGCGTCACTGTGAACGGCGTGAAGGACTGCTCAGGCAATCCGATTCAATCCGGAACATATAAATCATACGTGTATCAAGCGCCGGACGAAGTGCCTCCCGAATTGTTACGCGCAGAACTTCACGGTTCCGATGTGTTGGAATTGATCTTCAGTGAAACTTTAGATCGGATTACGAGTGAACGCATTGCCAACTATCGAATCGAGCCTGCCGTTGAAATCAAAACGGCGGCACTCGTGGGCGATTCACTCAACAAGGTTTATCTGCAGACAGCGCATCATCCTCAGGGCAAGACATATACCGTGACAGTCCAGGGAGTCGTGGACCGAGCTGTCGTTCCCAATGCGATAAAAACCGGAACAAAAACGACGTACGAATTCCCGTTGGTCGATACGACACCTCCGCGTTTGGTATCGGTCGAGCTGTTGGGGGATTATTTCTTAGAGTTGAACTTCAGTGAGCCGATGGATCGTGCTTCTGCGGAAACACTCGCGAGTTATTCCGTCACACCTTCTCTGGGCGTCACAAAGGCGACTTTAGACGCGTCGCTGAAGAAAGTGCTCCTGAAGACGGGGAAACATCAGCCGGGAACCGATTACAGAGTGATCGTTCAGAACGTGAAGGATCTGGCCATTCCCCCGAATACGATCGGTGACGAGAATAAAAAGGATTATTCGTGTGTGTCGTTAGATGCAGTCCCGCCGCGTCTTGTTCGAGCGGAACTCCTCGGCAACACAGTCCTCGAACTAACATTCAGCGAAGGTTTGGAGGAAACATCCGCCCTGGATAAGAAAAATTACGGCATCGATCACGGCGTATCGATTTTAGAAGTCAAACTGAGTCGAACGCAGGAGTGTGTCTATCTGACGACGACGTCCCATAAACAGGGGACGTATACCGTGACGGTGCAGAGTGTGAAGGACATGGCCTCCATTCCAAACCTGATTCAGTCTGAAAATAATTATACATACACCTACACACCGCCCGATACCATCCCGCCCGTTCTGCTGAGCGTGGATGTGCTGAACGCTTCGATGGTGAAACTCACGTTCAACGAACCGTTGCACCGTCTTTCGGTGGAGGACACGACGCACTACGCGATCAACAACGGCGTCACGGTGAAAAGAGCTTTTCTTGATGCCGATATGACAAGAGTCATTCTTCAGACGAGTGAACATAAACCCGGAAGTTATACGATCACACTGAACGGCATTCAGGATGGGTCCAGCAGTCGGAATGCGATAGTTCGGAATACTGTCGGACATTATACGTATGTCATCAACGACCAGACGCCGCCTAAAATCGTATCGGCTGTTCTGGACAACGATAAAAAATTGGTCGTCGATTTCAGCGAAACGCTCGACCTGGCGAGTGCTGAGAGCCGTTCGAATTATGTGATCAATAACAATATTGAAGTGAAGAATGCGTATCTCATTTCTTCTGGGAATCGCGTCGTTTTAGAGACTTCGGCCCATGCAGCAGGAGAGTATATCCTCACGGTGAACGGAATCAAGGATGCATCAACTTCGAAGAATCCGATCGCTCCGTACAGTCAGATTTTCTACTCGTGGAGTCCTATCGATACCGTCGGACCGGAATTGGTATCGGCGACACTCCATACGAACAGCAACCTGAAGCTTACGTTCAATGAGCCGGTAGACGGCGTTGAATCGAAAAAGATCGGGAACTATCAGATCAATCCGTATGTCCAAATATTGCATGCAGTGCTGGATGCCGACCTGAATGTGGTCTGGCTGACCACGGCGCCCCATAATCCGGGCTCATACTCAGTGACCGTGTCCAATGTGAAGGACAGGGCTTTTAAATCGAATTCAATGGGTCTTCAGAATAAAGTGGACTACCGTTACATTCCTCCGGATGTCGATCCGCCGAGCTTGGTCTCTGTGACGATAAAATCGCCGATGCTTTTACAGCTGGTGTTTAGCGAGGAGCTCTCTCGGACCAGTGCGGAGAATGTGGTGAATTATTCCATCAGTCCGAATATGAAGATTTACCAGGCTTCTCTTTTGGCGACGCTGACGACGGTTCTGTTGGAGACGGATCCTCATCAGGCCATGACGAATTATACGATCAGCATCCAGGGGATCAAGGACAGGGCTCCCATTCCCAATGTGTTGACGAATCCTATTACGAAGAATTACATCTATACTCCTCCAGATTCCGACCCGCCGGAACTCTTGTCTGTGAAGCTTCAGGGCACGA
>JBDRSZ010000463.1:0-25007 GCA_043824415.1 bacterium
TTCGAAGCTGCGACCACGACATTCATATCACTACGCTCCAATTCTGAAAACGTCGGGTTGGTGATAAAATCGTTTCCCAGCTTTCCTACACGTACGCCGGCAATTGGACCGTCGAAGGGAATATCAGATATGGACAGCGCCGTCGAAGCGCCGACAATGCCCAGCACGTCGGCGTCATTTTCCTTATCGGAAGAGAGTACGGTCACCACCACTTGGACTTCGAAATGAAAATCCTTGGGAAACAGCGGACGTATTGGCCGATCGATGAGCCTCGCACTCAAAACTTCTTTCTCATGGGGTCTACCCTCCCGTTTGAAGAAACCGCCGGGTATCTTTCCGGCGGCGTATGCTTTCTCCCGATATTCCACGGAAAGAGGGAAAAATCCTCTGTACTCTGTCGGTTCTTTAGACGCGACTGCCGTCGCTAAAATAACGGTATCCCCGTATTGTACCAAGACCGCCCCATCGGCTTGCTTTGCAAACTTGCCGGTTTCAATCGTCAATGTTTTTCCATTTAATTCAATACTTTTCTTTACCATTCTATTTTACTCCTTAAAATTATTCTCTTGTCGATTCCAAAAGAAATTGACATTTACTATCAATAAACCATTTTTATTCGAAGACATTTCGGATACAATCACATTCATGTATCATCTCTCGAATTTTTTCGAGCAGTCGTACACGTACGGAATCGGTTTATCTTCTGATTCCGAGTTCCTTGATCAGACTCCGATACCTCTCCAAGTCCTTACTCATCAGATAATCCAGAAGACGTCTTCTCTGTCCCACCAGCTTGAGCAATCCTCTCCTGGAATGGTGATCTTTTTTATGTGTTTTGAAATGTTCCGTAAGTTCATTGATCCTTTCTGTCAGAAGCGCAATCTGGACGGTTGTGCTTCCCGTATCTTTCTCTTCCTTACCATATTTTTTGACGGTCTCTTTCTTCTTCTCTTCCATCGATCCCATTTTAGTCTCCTACACTCCTCATGTTTGTTTAGACAGCAATTCAATCGACCTCTTCCGGTCGAATTCAATCTGAGAAATTAAAGCATCGATCGAATCGAAATGCTTCTCGTCTCGAATGCGTTCAACGAATTCCATCCTCAGGATTTGTCCGTACAAATCGCCAGAAAAATTATGAACGTGCACTTCAACGCCCCTGCGCGTTCCATCCAAAGTAGGTCCGAATCCTACGTTTGCCATTCCGGGCAAAATGTTCGAGTCAACACGTACCAATACAGCGTAGACGCCGTCTCCTGGAACAAGCTTATTCTCACCGACCACTTCAATATTTGCCGTCGGGAAACCGATCTTCCCCCCCATGCTTTTCCCTTTGACAACAACGCCTTTAAGTCCGTAACGACGCCCCAATAACATGTTTCCTGATTGCACTTCTCCTTCCCGAAGTAGGCATCGTATGCGCGTACTGCTGATTATCTCTCCGTCTATCTTGACCGGTTCTACGATATTCACGGCGAAATCGTATCGACTTCCCAGATTTCGAAGAAGCGCCGCATCTCCCTTCCGATCTCTGCCGAAAGCATGGTTGTACCCAATCGTGAATTCCTGAACTCCCACAGTCTTTACCAAAAAATCCCTTACAAACGACTCAGGCGCCAACCGCGACAGTGCTTCTGTAAACGGTACGACGAGCACAACTTCCAACTCCGTCCCCTCCAATAACGCCATCTTCTCGTCAAAGGGAGTCAGCAGTTCGATAGGAACGGCTTTTCTCTTCATTAAGGTTTGCGGATGGGGATCGAACGTGACGAGAACGCTGCGGGCGTTTGCCCTTTCCGCTTCTCTGATCAAATCGTCCAGGATATTCCGGTGTCCAAGATGAATACCGTCAAACATCCCGATCGTCAGATGGGAGTTTTTACTGTATGGAACTTTTTCAATCGACCGATAAATGCGCATAATTCATTAAAATGATTTCTTTTAATGTTTCTAACGAATAACTGTCCTCAGAAGAATATGATCCGATTCTCGTACGCCTCAGTGTTTTTAAATGGCCACCGGTGTTCAGTGCGTCTCCGATGTCGCGAGCCAGCGCACGAATATAAGTCCCTCTCGAACACCTGACGCGAACTCGGATGAACGGCCTCTCCCATTCCAGAATGTTCAACGCGTATACTTGCACTTTTCTGGGTTCTCTGAAAACCACTTCTCCGCGACGTGCTATTTTATACAGCCGACGGCCGTTCTGCTTAAGGGCCGAGAACATCGGAGGAATTTGCGCTATCTCTCCTTCGAATTTCTTCAAAACCGATGCGATATCCCCCAAAACGAATCGGGGAACGGGAGCCTGCTTCAAAACGCGTCCCTCGGCATCGTCAGTGTCTGTCGCCGTTCCCAGCTCAATGGTTCCTTCGTATTCCTTTTCCAAATGCATCAGTTCAGACACCCGTTTTGTGGCCAATCCCGTGCAGACGAGTAAAACTCCAGTCGCTGACGGATCGAGCGTTCCCGCATGTCCCACTTTCCGGCATCCTGTCCATCGTCGTATCCGACGAACCACATCGAACGAGGTCATTCCATTCGGCTTATAGACGTTTAAAACTTCACCCGTTTCAAAATCGAACGTCAGTTGAAATCTCCTTCAATCATCCCACATAATCCTTCAGCACATGCAGGATTTTGTTTTTCACGTCATCGACCGTACCTTCCATCGTACACCCGGAAGCCCTTGTGTGTCCTCCGCCCCCGAGCGCTTGGGCGACAGCGTTCACATCCACGCGCTCCTTCGAGCGAAAACTCACGCGAAAAACACATGGCTCTTTCTCACACATGAAGAACTCGACTTCTGTGTCTTCAATGGCCAGCAGGTAATCAACGAATCCCTCTGTATCGACTTCATTGTTGGAGGCAAGGATACCGTTTGACAGATGAATACACGAAACCGTTCCGTTAAAGTGGAATTCGAGGGTAGAGAGCGCCGATGCCAATGCCCGAATAGTCGTCTTGGATGAACGGCAGTAAAGTTTCTGAGCGATCCAGCTGGGTAAAGCGCCATAGCCGATCATCTGCGTGCAGACGTGAAGAGAACGAAGATTGGTATTTGGAAAAAGAAAGCGTCCTGTGTCGCAGACGATTCCGGTATAAACAAGCGTAGCAATCTCCGGAGAAACGGGAACCTGGCACAGGGTAAGGAGCGCATGAACGATCTCCGCAGTGCTGCTTTCTTCTGAATCGATTGCATTCACGTCTCCGAAGGCGCGGTTGCTCGGATGATGGTCAACGTTGAGAACAACAATCTCATCTGAAATCACACGTCCCACGCTGCCGATTCTCTCAATGTCCGAAGAATCCAAAACGACCAAAACTTGGGGGATAAAATTGTTTGGAAATTTTCGATAATGCTTTATCTCCTCGACTCCGGGAAGAAAATCAAACTTATAAGGCACGTCGTCATCGAGGAGGATGACATATCTTTTCCCGAGATGCTTCAAGAGTGAGGCGAATAGGAGGACCGAGGCAATGGAATCTCCATCTGGATGAATGTGAGTCGTAATCAAAAAGTTATTCGTTTTTTGAATACATTCACGGATCTCAGAAAGATCTTTTAATTGAAGTTCTCTTTTTTCCATCAAATCAATATCTAACCTGAATCATCCGCCACAGATCCGTAAAGAGTTGCACAATATCACTTTATTAAATTTTTGTATTTTACTCTGTGATACTCTGTGGTTCATGAAAAACCAAACTAACTCATATGAGAAAAATTGTCCGACTGAAGTTGATGAAGGATCCTGTCAATATTCGATCCATACACCCAACTCTCGTCGAGGTAAAATCGTAAAACAGGTAAATATCTGAGCCGTATTCTCGTTCCAAGCTCATTCTGAATAAACGATCTGGCCCGTTCCAGGCCCTTCAACGAATTCTTTTTTTGATTCTCATCCCCCAAGACACTGAAGTAAATCTTTGCCATTCGAAGGTCCTGGGACAGAACGACATCCATGATTGTGACAAATCCGATCAACGGGTCCTGAATTCGGGTTTGAAGGATATCACCAATCTCCGCCTTGAGAATACCGGCTATTTTTTTTGATCGTTTTAAAGACATAGCCTATTACCAAAAACGACATCTACGTGATTCCGTGAAAACGAGAGGCTGCTATAAAATTTCAATCATCTGATCGATGACTTCCACGCGGGACTCCTGTGATACCGCATTCATCACCTTGGACAATGTTTCGTCTAAAAAGCGACGATCGGTCGCGACCGCAGCGATCCCAAAACTGGAACGCTGCCATTTGTCGTGATGATCAATTTCTGCGATGGACACATTGAAACGATTCCGGATCTTTGTCTTCAGGCTCTTAAGCACGAAACGTTTCTCCTTTAACGAACCTGTTCCCGGTAAGTACAATTCGACAGTCATAGTCCCAACCAGCATCTATTCAATCGACCTCGCGGTTTCGACGATTTCATAGGCTTCCACGATATCCCCGACTTGAATATCCTTGAAAAAATCCAAGGTGATGCCGCACTCGTATCCGGAGGACACTTCCTTCACATCATCCTTGAATCGCTTCAGTGTGGCGATCTTTCCTTCGAAGATGACCTGTCCATCCCTGATGAGATGCGCAAGATTGTTCCTGCTCACCTTGCCGGATTGCACATAACATCCGGCGATCAATCCGACGCGGGACGCTCTAAAAACTTCTCTTATCTCCAAGGTGCCGATAATCTCCTCGGTGATTTCCGGTTCGAGGAGTCCGGACAAGGCCAATTTCACATCGTTGACGATGTCATAGATCACTTTATATAGTCTGATATCGATCTGTTCTTGCTGGGCAAGCTCTTTCGCCTGTGGATTCGGCGTCACATGAAACCCGATGATCACTGCTTGAGATGCTTTGGCCAACAGCACATCGGATTCAGTGATGTTTCCAACGCCTTTGTGGATGATGCGGACGGCTACATCCTCCGTCCCGATTTCCATCAGAGAATCGCTGATCGCCTCCATAGAACCGTCCACATCCGCTTTGATGATGATGGAAAGTTCCTTCACCCATCCTTCAGCAATACGCTTTGAAATCTGGTCGAGTGTGAGCCTACGGATTTGACGGAAACTCTGTTCTCGTTTCAGTTGCTGTCTCTTCAGACCGATCTCTCGCGCTTCCTGTTCTGAATCCACGACGGCCAAAATATCGCCCGCTTGAGGCATACCCGTAAAACCTAAAATTTGAACGGGTGTTGAAGGCGGCGCTTCTTCCACGGGTTGCTCTCTCTCATCGAACATCGCTCTGATTCGGCCGTTGAACTGCCCTGCGACGAAAGAGTCCCCGATGCGCAGTGTTCCTTTCTCCACCAGCACTGTTCCCACAATTCCCCGGCCCCGGTCCATCCGTGCTTCAATCAGGACAGCTTTCGACCGACCTTGAGGATTGGCTTTAAGTTCGAGAAGTTCGGATTCAAGAAGAATACTCTCTAAAAGATGGTCGATGCCCTCGCCCGTCTTTGCAGAAATCTGAGCACATTGAACTTTTCCTCCCCAGTCTTCCACGAGAATTTTTCGTTCGGACAGTTGCTGCTTAATGAGATCCGGATTCGCGTTTGGCCTGTCGATCTTGTTAATGGCAATGAGGATAGGAACACCCGCCGCTCTCGCGTGATTGATGGCTTCTATCGTCTGAGGCATGACAGCATCGTCAGCGGCGATGACCAAGACGACGATATCCGTGATCTGTGCGCCACGGGCTCTCATGGCCGTAAAGGCTTTATGACCGGGAGTGTCCAAGAACGTGATTTTTTTCTCATTAAACGAGACTTCATAAGCACCGATATGCTGCGTGATACCTCCTGATTCTCCAGCGATGATATTGCTCTTTCGAATGTGATCCAGAAGGGAAGTCTTTCCATGGTCCACATGTCCCATAATCGTCACGACCGGAGGACAGGGTTTTAAAAGGGCGGGATCTTCCTCTTCCTCGATCGATTCAACGCGTTCCTCACCGTATTCAGTCATAAACTTCACGTTATAATCAAACTCGTCAGCGACCATTAAAATCGTATCTTTATCCAAACGCTGATTGATCGTTACCATAAGACCCAGCGAGATGCATGCTTGTATCACTTCGCTCGGATCGACATTCATCAGATTTGCGAGTTCTGCAACAGAAGTAAACTCAGTCGCTCGGATGACATCCCCTGCTTCGAGCACCAATTCATCAACTTCTCTTTCCTTTTTCCTCCGTTTCCGTTTCGGAGTTTCGCTCATCTTCGCCAGAGTTTCTTTGATGGATGCTTCGATCTCTTTCTCATCAATCTTTACCGCAGCCTTTTTTCGCTTGCGCTTTTTCTTCTTCCTCGCCGGAATATAGACTTTGGCTTCATCGGTCTTTGTATACTTTCCGACATCAGCGCGTTTGTGTTTCCGACGCTTTCTTTTATCTTTTGCACCTTCTTCAACCGCTTCCCTGCCGCGTTCACCCTTGGCTTCTCTCTCCTCAACTCTCGGATGCCGTATCAAATGTCTTTTGGGTTTTTCGACACCACTTTCCTTTTCGACAGTTTCCCCCTCAACAGCGACTGTCTCCTTTTTCTCTTTATCCCAAGGTTTCTCTTTCTTCTCTTTTTCTTTAATTTTATCAGTAATCTCTTCAACAAGTTCTTCTTTTATTTTCTTCGGTTTTTCAACTATTTGAGTCCGTCTGATCACTTTCTTTTTCTTTCTTTCGACAATTTCTACGGGCTCAAAAGTCGTTCCTTTCGATCGTTCAAGCACTTCATCGATTTCATGTTGAATTGCTTCGCGCCGTACTCTTTCTTCCTCTCTCTTCTCGAGAATACGCTTCCGATAGTCTGGTTCTTTTTCCTCATCGACTTCTGTTTTTATATATTGCTGACACACAGCCTCATACATCACCTCACTCACTGGGGACATGATATTTTGTGCTTTGAAATGATGCAATCTCAGGAAATCGATCAGTGCTTCATTGGAAACGTGAAACTCTTTTGCGACCTGATAGATCCTTCTCTTCTTGATTTCATTTATATCTTTCGACTTCAAGATGACCCCTCAACACTGGAATGAATCCGAATTCCCTCGGTTACGTGTTTTCAGAATCTGACAGTTCCGCATCTTTTTCCGCCGGTTCTTCTTCGTAGTATGAATTGAGAATATCGAGCACTTTTTGCAGCGTTTTGTCGCCGATTCCTTTCAATCGAAGGAGTGTTTCTTTGCCTGCGTCTAAAACATCTTCGGCAGTTTCGTACCCCGCCGAATTAAACTTATCGAGAAGAGATTTCGAAAGTTCCGGAACTTCTGAAAGCATTAATTTTTCTTCTTTCTTTAACGACATCTCCCAATCCGATTCTTTCACAGTCGTTATTTCGTACTCCGTTAGCATGGACGCCAACTGTCTGTTCTGTCCTCCTTTGCCGATAGCCAGCGATATTTGATCATTGGAAATGATCGCTGTTGCTTTCTTACTTTCCTTATTCATAACGATCTCCAACGGCTTTGCGGGACTGAGGGCGCGTTGGATAAAAATTTGAGGTTCGCTGCTCCAATTAATGACATCTATCTTTTCGTTATTCAGTTCCTTGACGATGGCCTGAATGCGAACTCCCTTGAGTCCGACACAGGCTCCGACGGCGTCGATTCGCTTATCGTTGGAAGTGACAGCTACTTTCGCACGATCTCCAGGAAAACGGGCGACACGCTTGATTTCGATGATTCCATCATAAATCTCCGGAACTTCGATTTCAAACAACCGAACGAGCAATGTCGGATCGGTTCGTGAGACGACGACTTCGGGTCCCCGATTGGTCTGTTTTACCTCTTTGATCACGGCACGGATTGTGTCTCCACGATGGAATCGTTCATTGTAAATCTGTTCGGATCGTGAAAGACTGACTTCCATATGTTCAACGGAGATGATAATTTCATCGCGATTAATCTGCCGAACATCTCCCACGATGATTTCGCCCACACGGTCCTTGAATTCATTGAACAGCACTTCTTTTTCCGCTTCGCGTATTTTTTGATTCATGCTCTGTTTTGCGGAAGTAATCAGACGTCGACCGAATTGTGAAGGATCGATGATCTCAACAAACTCGTCTCCCAACTCTAAATCGGGTTCCACGGCTTGTGCATTTTCGACCGAGATTTCTGTGACGGGATCTTCAACCTCTTCTACGATTTTTTTCATCTGATAGATTTCCACTTCACCCTTTTCCATGTTCACGAAGATGTCAAAATTATCCGTTGATCCGTACTTACGCTTGAGCATCGTCAGGAAGATACTCTGTAAGATCTCACTCACAACATCTCGACTTATATTGCGTTCTTTTGCTATTTGCGTTACAGCTTCAACAATATTGACATTCATGGAAGGTTTCGTCCTATTTGCTTACCAATCCAGCCTAATTTTGGCTTTTGTAATGGATGAAAATTCGACGGAGAACACTTCATCCCCAGCATCGATGACGACCGAATCTTCAGTCGCGCCCGAAATTTTACCCACGATCTCCCTTCGGCCAGCACCTGAATGAAAGGCCACCCAAACATTCCTCCCCACATTTCTTCGAAAATCCCTTTCCGTCGATAAAGGACGATCGACGCCAGGAGAAGACACTTCCAATCGGTAGGAATTCAGTCCTATGCATTCACTTTCTAATTCTAAAATATCGGACAGCATTCGGCTGATATGTGCACAATCGCTCACAGTTACGCCCGCTTCGCCATCGATGATGAATTGAATCACCGGAGATGTCTTTTTTTCCCTGACCACAAGGTCTACGAGATCGAATCCCTCTCTGTCCAGAGCATCGATAACGAGGCTCTTCAATATTTTTTTAAGCGTGTCCATCACAGAACCAGACATTAAAAAAAGTGGGTGTTCGACCCACTTCTCAGAGGACAATATATAAAATAAATCTTTGGTATGCAAGAAAAATATGAATGAATAACAATTCCTTATCGTCTTCGTTCTTCAGGGGGACAACGTAGAAATCAGAAAGGACACATCTTGATTAATGCTCGATTCGGGATACTTGTCGAGAATAAGACGATACATCTCCTTCCCTTTTTCCTTCGATCCCGCAGCGATGTAACACCTGCCGGCATCTTTCAGATGGAACGGCGCATCGAAAGAATCGGGTTGTCGATTCCATGCTTTTTCATACATCTGGGCCGCCTGGAGGAATTGATCTTGATATTCCAGACATGCTGCGATTCCAGCCATACTCGACACAATGAATAACGCATCCTTCGAATAGTCATCCAAGTACATCCTGAAATATTTTTCCGCGTTCGGAATATCTCCGATAGCGAAGTAAGAATTTGCTATAAAAAATACAGCCCGACCCGCTGCGTTTGTCCCTGCGTACAAATTCACAATTTGATCCAATTCTTGAATGGCCCGTGTGTAATCGGTTGCATAGTAAAATTGTTCCGCGACCCCCATCCTTGCATCGGCGGTGTTTTCCGCAGACTTTTTACTGCGGATCATCATAAAGCTCACAACCACAACAACCAGAGCCACAATCATCCCAATATTCAACTGCCGCGTATGTTTCTGAAAAAATTTCTGCACTTTTACATAGAACGTGACGAGCGCGTCTTCCTTGATTTCTCGTCTCGTGATTCTTCTTCTGGGACGTAGCATGAATTCTCCGAATATTAAAAATCTATAAGTGAATACTTATTCCGGATTATACGTATCCTCTAAGACATCTTTAACAATCTTGGACACCGTGGTCTGAAGATCTGCAGGTTTCGTGAAAAAAGGAAATCCATGTCTCTTTTGCTGCTCCAAAACCTCCGCTTCATCCGCATAACCCGTCATTAGAATGATTTTTTGTTTTGGATTCTTTGCGCGAATTTCTTTGGCAAGTTCAAAACCACTCATTCTTGGCATCCGAATGTCACTGATGATCAAATCAGGTTGGAATCTCTCCCACTCTTTTAAAGCTTCATCGCCGTTGAACGCAATCCGTACTTCATACCCTTCCCTTTCCAAAAACCTTGCGTACACCCTTGCGATGGTGTCGACATCATCAACGATTAGAATTTTCTTTTTCATTCAACCCTCCTGATCAAGGTGCGAATACGACGATGATTATACTTTTATGGAAAATCGGACAGAGAAACGATTGTCGTCTGCGAGTCATTGGGTACCCCAGGCAGGAGTTGAACCTGCGGCCAACGGTTTAGGAAACCGCTGCTCTATCCTCTGAGCTACTGGGGCAAATCTTTCGTAATTTATTAAAGTCAACATCAAAAGGCAAGACATTTTTCGTTTCATTCCTTGAAAAGGACATCCTAATGGACCAGCAGCATCTTGCAGACCCGCCTTTGACTTTCCGTTTGGACGACGCAGAAATAAATCCCCGAAGAAATACGATTACCCTTTGCATCGAATCCGTTCCACACTTTCTTGTTTTTCCCCGGATCAAGAATCGCATCCACCAGCGTGATGACTTCTTGACCCAGCAAGTTGTATATTTTTACCGAGGTCATCGCTTTCTGTTCGATATAGAATGAGATTGTCGTCTCCGAATTGAAAGGATTGGGATAATTTTGATAGAGTTGAAAAGCTTCCGGAACTTCATCTACAATGGGAACGACTTTAATTAACGTATCCGAAAAACTATACACTATCTCGGGAGCGCCCAGTGGCCCCAAATGTTTTATACCCAAAGAATCAACCGCTTCGATAAAAATTCTCACGGCGTCTCGCTCGACAGTCGGTGGAAGCAACGCACTGAATCGATGGCGAAATCCATCCCACAAGTAAACCATGCCAACCTTCTCGAAATCTTCCACGCCGAACGTCGTGTACGATAAAGTGACGGAATCGGTGCGAACGCCGTGCTTGTAAAGAATATCAAGGTCGATTTCTTTCAATCCTGTATTGAGTATTGATGTCCATTCGAAATTTCTGAAAATCATTCCTTGATAAAAGATGGCTTCGTAGGCATTCACCAGTCCCCATCCGTACAGTGAATCCGGATTATTGGCTCTGTCCGCTGTGTTCCGTATCGCATCCCGGACGTCCATAGGTCCCAATTCCGGATGAGCTTCGAGGACGAGTGCGCAAACACCCGCCACCAACGGACACGAAAGCGATGTGCCGCTAACGAACACGTACTCATCGCTCCCCTTGCCGGAGGGATAAACAGCTCGAACATCGGAACCCATGGCCACGACATCCGGCTTGGTTCGTCCATCCGACGTAGGGCCCACTGAACTGAAATACGTCAGAATGCCGTTGGAATTTACCGCTCCGACCGCGATGACGCTGTCTCCGTCTGCCGGGGAAGTGATGTATTTCCACGTGTTGTTCCTTTCATTCCCGGCAGAGCTGACGACAACAACGCCTTTGCTCGCAGCGATATCCGCGGCGATGGTCGCCGTGCACGTGTTCCCATCCATATCCGCAATCGTGTATCCGACACCTCCGTCGAAAAGACTGTATCCCACTGAACTCGACACAACGTCTACACCCAAACCCTCCAGCCATTCGATGGCAGCCACCCAGTCATCCTCCTCAACACGCGTCTCCGACGGTACCCATTCGGACTTGGCCAGAGCGTATGAGGCTCCGTAAGCAGGCCCAATCAGCTGACCTTCGTGGAAACCGGCGATGACAGAAAGTATTTGCGTACCGTGGTTGTGTTGACCCGGTGAATCACCATCCTCATTGGCCGTTGTGCTGTCATTCCAATGAAAATCGTGTTCGGCTTTTACATCAAGATTGGTAAAAACAGTCCTGTTTTTATAATCAAAACCCGTGTCGATCATTCCGATAAACACGCCCCTGCCCGTGATTCCTAAATCATGAACCTGAGGCACACGGATCTGATTATTCTGTTGAAAGCTGATTCCATAATTGATTGCATGGAAGCTTGATTGACGTTCAAACATTCCCTTAGGAAGACCCTCTTGCGGTTCCGGCTCCCGTAGAGATTTGCCCACCCGCTGTATCTTTCGGACAAAAGGAAACCTGCGTACGAGATCCACCTGATGTTCAGGGATGACCACACTGATACCGTTCAACCAACGCGACACCACGTCCACTCGCAAACCCAACGCCTCCATCGATTTTATATATTCAGAAACGACTGGGAGATCCGACTCATCGATGAGATTCATGTTCTTCCGTACCTTGTCCCGCCTTTGAATCGCTCTCTGCGAAATGCCGAGTTGATTTGCCGCAGACAGTCCATCCTCTTTTTTCAATGTTTGGTAACCTTTATCCTTGAAGAACACCCAATACTTAACGTCGGTACCTTGTCCATTCACCCGACCCATCAGAGCGCACATTAAAACACCAATCCAGCATGCAATAGGAATATGGAGGCGTCTTATCATCATGTAATCTCGTTCATCACGGTTGAATCTCGGCTGCCTAACAATTGATGGTCCTATTGTAAGAAACTTTTCACACATTATCAACAGAAAAAAGAACCGTAATTTTTTATTGACAATATCTTCATCATTCCGTACCTTTTATAAATTTTCAAATATCCTTCCCCATCGTTTTGATCATTAATCATAGGAGCTGACAGTGGATATATTCGACAAATGTCACGGTTTCACGAGGGCAAAAGAAGCCATCGCAGCAGGGATTTATCCGTATTTCCAACAGATTCAATCTGGAGCTGGATCTGAAGTTTTTGTAGACGGAAAGAAAATGATCATGATCGGGTCGAACAACTATCTTGGATTAACGGGCCATCCCAAGGTTGTTGAGGCCGCGATCCATGCGATTAAGAAATACGGCACAGGATGCACCGGATCACGCTTTCTCAATGGAACGCTCGACATCCATGTGGAGCTCGAGAACCGTCTTGCCAAATTTTTAAATCGTGAAGCCGTCCTCTGTTTTACGACGGGACACCAATCCAACCTCAGCGCTCTGTCTACAGTTTTAGGTAAATCGGATATCGTGTTTACGGATCGGGCGGATCACGCATCCATCGTCGATGGGTGCCGCCTCTCATTCGGCAAAGTCGTCAAGTACAAACACAACGATATGGAAGACCTCGAAAGAGTCCTGGAATCTTACAAGGGCAACGATTGTGGTAAGATCATCGTGACTGACGGTGTCTTCAGCATGGAAGGAGACATCGTGAAACTTCCTCAATTGGTCGAGTTGGCAAAGAAATATAAGATACGCGTCTATGTCGATGACGCCCATTCTGTGGGTGTTTTGGGAAAGCACGGCCGTGGAACAGGAGAGCATTGGGGCTTAGAAGATGAAATTGACATCCAGATGGGGACCTTCAGTAAATCTTTCGCCTCGTTAGGTGGATTCGTAGCCGCAGAGGAACCCGTGATCGATTACATCAAACACCATGCGAGATCTTTCATCTTCACGGCAAGCCCTCCCCCGGCTTCAGTTGCCACGGTATTGGCCTGTTTGGATATCATAGAAGCTGAGCCTGAACGGATGGAACTGCTCAGAAAGAATACAAAAAAAATGCGGGAAGGATACAGAAACCTCGGATTCGATACAGGACACAGCGAGACTCCCATCATTCCCATCAAAATAGGATCGGATGAACATTGTTTCGCATTCTGGAAACTTTTATTCGAGAACGGTATCTTCGCCAATCCGGCCATCAGCCCTGCTGTTCCTCCCGGTGAAGCCATCATTCGGACAAGCTATATGGCGACACACACCGAAGAGGAGCTGGATGTGATCCTCGATATTTTCTCGAAACTCGGAAAGCAATTTGGCATTATTTAAGGAAGTTTACATGTCATCTTCGACCATTCAAATCCATCCCGTTGTCACGGATAAAGAGCGGAAGGTGTTCGTAAAATTTCCCTACCGTCTCTATCAGAAGCATCCCTGTTGGGTGCCTCCCCTTTTAACGGCTCAAAAAGTGCTGTTGCATCCTGAGAAACATCCGTTCTACGAACATGCTGATGTGCAATTTTTCATCGCCGAAAAAGACGGCAGCCCCGTCGGAAGAATCGCCGCCATCGTGGATAAAAAGCACAATAAATTTCATGAGGAGAAAACCGGCTTTTTCGGATTCTTCGAGACAGAGGAAGAATATGAAATCGCAGAAAGACTTCTTTCAGCCGCACAGGACTGGATTACAAAACAAGGGATGACCCGAATGAGAGGTCCCGTCAATCCTTCTCAGAATGAAGATTGCTGCCTTCTCATCGATGCGTTCGATTCCCCTCCCGTTATTATGATGCCTTACAACCCGCCCTTTTACAATGATTTCATCGAACGTTTCGGATTTCTGAAGGCGATGGATTTCTATGCCTATTACATCGACAATGAACATCCGCCTCCTGAAAAACTCATCCGTGTGGCAGAAGCCGTGCGCAAACGAAAGAAGCTCACTGTCCGTCCTATCAATATGAAAAAATATGACGAGGAAATTAAAAAAGTATGGTACGTCTACAACAACGCGTGGAGTAAGAATTGGGGATTTGTCCCTATGACAGAACGTGAATTCGAACATTTGGCAAAAAACCTTAAATCTGTTTTGGTCCCTGAAATCGCACTCATGGCAGAAATCGAAGGGAAACCCATCGGTTTCTCCCTCTCTCTCCCCGACCTGAACAGAGCGTTGATTCACACCAACGGCCGTTTGTTTCCATCCGGCATCTTCAAGATTTTATGGCATTCAAGAAAAATAGACTTCATCCGAATCATTATCTTGGGAGTCGTCCATGAATATCAGAAGATGGGTATCGATGCAATTTTTTACTTGGATACATGGCGGAACGCCGTGAAAAAAGGTTACTGGAGGGGAGAGATGTCATGGATTCTCGAAAATAATGAGATGATGAATCGGTCGGCAAGAATGCTGGGTGGCAGAATATACAAAACATATCGGATGTACGAAAAGAATTTGTGAACAAGATGAACCGTTTAGCAAGTGCGTTTGAATATCAACCCATTCCTTGTCAATTTAAAAATCACACATATTAGCCCCTTACGACATTTTCCACGATCACAATGGAACGTTCTGTATCCTTTTAATCACAATGATAAATGATTCTCTTTTAAAGAATAATGGGTAACTCCCTTCAAGCCCTTGTAAGTTTTTAATGACAATAATCAATGGACGAATCAATCCATCCAATTTTATCTACAATCTCATGAGTGTTTATCATTCATAAACACAATCCTTTATCTCTACTCACTATTGTTGTATTTAAGTATGGCATATTTATTGTCTATTTTTTAAGCTAAACCTCTGGGGCTATCTCGTCTCTCCCCCTTTTAGCAACAAAGGCTTAGGTTTCCCTAAGCCTTTATTGCTTTATTCTCTATGAGTGTTGCTACTCAATCCAGTATAATATTCTTCCGCATTGTTCGCACGTGAAAACCGTTTGATCATCCCTGCCCCTCGCAGAATAGGATGTCGGAAGTTTTGCAAAACAACCAAGACAGGTATCACTCTGCACAGGTGCAATAGAGTGCTTGTACCTTGTGCTCAAACGATGATAAGTCCTAAGGAAACGCGGCTCGATCTTTTTTGCAAGTTCATCTCGTGCTTTCTTTAATTCTTCGCACCCCTCCATCCGAAATCCTATTTTTTTATCTTCTTCCGTCACTTCCTGCAACATCAAATTGAGATCCTGATAAAGCACCAGAAGTTCTAATTGGTTTCGCGTCATACGATTCAATCTCCTGTGATAACTTTGAGGAACGTCGTATAATTTTCTGCTTTCATGAGAGAGCGTCGTTTTTTTGAATCTCTAACAATCTCAACGATTTTTCCAAGGATGGGAAGATACAGATTCGATTTTTCCTGGGGAGGCGCTATGATGAGAAAAAAAAGATGGACTTTTTTCTTATCGATCGCTGCATAGTGGACACCCTCTTCGGAAATGCCTACGATGATAAGGATTTCAGAAACCGCCAGTGATCGACAATGGGGTATGGCCACTCCTTTTCCGATACCCGTACTCCCCAATGTTTCACGCTTAAACAAATTTTCCATGATAAGACTTCGACTTTTTATCTTTCCCGTGTTCAAAAAAGGTTGCACCATTTCCCCGAGCACATGTTCCTTATCGACCGAAGAAAGTTTTGGAATAAAATAATCTTCACAGAAAAAACCAGCAAGCTCTGAAGAATGCATGCAACCTCCATTATATAAATTTTGACAATTTCATCGCTTTTAGCTGCTCGACGATTTGTTTTACGTTTTCGGCTTGATCGAGCTTACAAACAAGAGTGGCCTCTCCTTCCTGAACAACGATAACATTATCCAACCCCAAAACGGAAACAACTCCTTTTAAAGAAACGACATACGAATTTTTTGTATCGATGAGAACACCGTTCCCCTTGATAACATTGCCGTGTTTATCCTTAGGACTCAGTTTGTACACTTGTTCCCAGCTGCCCAGATCGTTCCATACAAAGTTGCCTTTGATCAGGAACACATTTTTTGCTTTCTCCATAATTCCATAATCAACCGAAATACTGCGGATCTGCTGGTACATTTTCTTCAAAATACTTTGATAGTTGGGTCTATCGATGCATTTCTGAATTTCCATCAGACTTTCGTACAATTCTGGCAGATGTTCTTCGATTGCCTTAAGAAAAATCGAAGCGCGAAAAATAAAAATACCGCTGTTCCAAAAAAAATCTCCGCTTTGAAGAAAACGCTGCGCAGTTGCGAGATTGGGTTTCTCGGCAAACGTCTTCACACGATAAGCCTTGACATCGCGATAAGATCCGGCCTCCTCATCAATCTGGATATACCCGTAACCTGTAGCAGGACGATTTGGAAAAATTCCGATGGTGACAAGGCTTTCTTCCTTGTTTGCCAATTCATAAGCTGCTTTAATTGTTTTCTGAAAACCGGCGGTCCCTCGAATGAGGTGGTCAGCCGGTGATACGACCATCACACCATCCGTGTCTCTTTTCTGCACAAAAAGAGCCGTAAGTCCGATACACGGAGCCGTGTTTCTCCCCAACGGTTCGAAAAGAATATTTTTATCGGGTATGCCTAAATCATGCTTTTCGAGTTCCTCCTTGTGATCTATCCTGGCTACGATAAAAATATCTTCGGATTTGATAAAAGATTGGAATCTGTGCACTGTGGATTGTATCAAGGATTTTTTCCCCACAATCGTCAAAAACTGTTTTGATTTAAGCTGACGACTGTACGGCCAGAACCGCGTTCCCGATCCCCCTGCCATGATCACTGCGTACATCTTCTATCCCTCTTCGTCGAATACGGCGTTTGGGTAAGTTGAATGCTTATTCGTTTGAATCCACTGAAAATCAAAACGGCAAAACCCATCTATATTGGATGATGATTTTGTTCCGCAATCGTTAGGAAATGTCTTGGTCATGAAAGAGTGGTAAACTTGCCGAATGGCTGCAATCTGGCTTTGCAAGGGGAAAAAAAACCTTCGATGTCTGATATGCACAAAAGCACGGAGATGTATTTTGATCAGCGTCACCCCCAAACGTTCAATGTAATCGATTCTAAAGTAAGTAATGATTCAATAAAAAGCAAGTGTTTTGCTATCTATTGCATGCAGAATCGTTTATAAAACTGACCGCTTTTCTGCGAAGCGTGTCCAACGAACCCGCATTCTCGATAACGATATCAGCTCTTCGCATGCTTTCCTTCTCGTCCATCTGACTCTTCACTCGCCGGAGGACTTCTTCACGGCTCCAGTCCCTGCAGTTCGAGAGCCATTTTAACCGTTTGGCGGACGGAGTATGGACGACAACGACGATATCGAAGAGCGCTTCCATCCCCGCTTCGAACAAAATGGCTGCATCCACGACGATGAGCGCCTTATTATCCACCTTCTGCATCTCTTCGATTCTCGCCTCGATTGCACTGACCAATGGAGGCCAGAATATTCGGTTGAGCAAATCCAATTTCTCAGAATTTGAAAAGGCGATCCGGCCCAGGAGACGCCGTCGCAGTCTCCCCCTCTTGTCAAAAACATCCGATCCGAAAGTCGTCCGTAGAGAATTTTTTAGTTCTTCCTTTTCATCGACCAATTTCCGGGCGATCTCGTCCGCTTCGATAACGTGTGCGCCAAGATCTCTTAAGAATCGCGCAAATGCCGTCTTTCCGGAACCCACGCCGCCGGTGATTCCAACGACCATCGTCTTTCCTCAGTCTCACAAACATCCTTGTACAGTATCAAACTTTTCTTCATAAAAGTCAAGTATAAAGTGAAATTCCTTTCTTGTGTAACGGTAATTTTTCTTGACAACACCCTCTAAACCTCTTACATTTGAAGCGGTTTTTCAATGGATAATGCTTGGAGGACGCCATGGGTTTCAAATGCGGACTCGTCGGATTGCCCAATGCCGGAAAATCGACCGTCTTTAACGCTCTGACAAACCTCTGTGTCGAAGCATCGGCCTATCCATTCTGCACGATCGATCCCCATTTCGGTATCGTGCCTTTAGAGGATGAAAGGTTAGACGCCATCCATCGGATCGTTGGCTCTGCTAAAAAAATCCCGACTGTTCTCGAATTCGTGGACATCGCAGGACTCGTTCAGGGAGCAAGCCAGGGCGAAGGACTGGGCAACCAGTTTCTCTCCCACATCGGACGTGTGGACGCTATCGCCCACATCGTGCGATGCTTCGAGGACTCCAACGTATCCCATCCGTACGAAACACTCGATCCTATCCGTGACGCGCAAATCGTCACCATAGAACTCATCCTGAAAGATATCGAAATCGTGGAAAGACGCTTGTCAAAATCGCGAGCCGCATCGAAAGGGGGCGATCCGAAATCCAAGAAAGAAGTCGCATCGCTCGAACCCCTCCTGCGGCATCTCTCATCAGAAAAAGAAATCCGTCACATGACATTGGATGAAAGCCAGCACGATCTCGTTCGGGAAATGAACCTCCTCACGGCCAAACCCGTCATCACCATCGCCAACGTCGATGAAGCACATCTGAAGAAAAGTCCGCGTGTCGAGGCATTGACCTGTCACGCTTCCTCACTGTGTTCGCCCTGCATCTCCTTCTGCGGAAAAGCGCAGGCAGAGATCAGCCGGCTTGACCGGAACGATCAATTGGAATTCTTGCAGGCCATGGGGCTGGACGAAACCGGTCTGCAGAAAGTCATCAAGGCGGGATACAGCGTCCTCAAACTCATCACCTTTTTCACGGCCAATGAAAACGAAGCCCGTGCCTGGACCCTCTCGCGAGGAACATCCGTTCAGAAAGCGGCCGGAAAAGTGCACACGGACTTTGAGAGAGGATTCATCAAATCCGAGGTCATCAAAGTCGAGGACTTGATCAAGCACGGATCGACGAAGGCCCTTCACGACCTCGGCTTCGTCGCGATACATGGGAAGGAGTACATCGTTGAGGATGGGGACTTGATTCTGTTTAAAGTGAAGTAAGGTCAAGTGGAATGATGAAGTGCCTGGCACTTATCGGGTTTGATAAGACTATCCAATCGAGAGGGCGATTTTTAAAAATGAACAATCGCTCCCTCTCCTTTTCGTGACTGTTGAAAAAGGTCAGTCTTGTCTTCCTGAGGAGTCCCGATTCATCGGGACGACGAAGGATCTGGGGTGGCGGTGGTTTAGCTTTACTATTTGTTATTATTGGCTATTAATGCCTCCCATCCCCAGATTCTTCTCCCGACTACGTCGGGATCAGAATGACCTTTTATACTTTTTCAACAGTTTCTTCAAAAGGAGAGGTTGTCCGTCTACGCCGGACATGGGTGAGGATTTATAGGATTTGTAGAAATAATGTCTTATGGATTGGCTAAAACACCCTCTCTTTGTCTCTCCCTCGAGGGAGAGATGATGATTGAAACATGATTTCTGCAAATCCTTCATAAAGATACATTTTTTGAAAATCTTTCTGATAAAGTTCAGTTATACAAGACAATTCAATTCAACCCTACTGATTCAAGGGTTGAGTCGCTGTGTCTGGTGTCAATGTCCATCTTGGTCTTGAGTAGTTTAAGCGCATACACTCTTTATATAAACCAGTAAACTCTCCATTTTGCATTCTTTGATCCATGTTTGCAGGATCGTTTGGAAAACCAAGGCTTTGAGAACTTTCTATTTGCATAATACTTCTTCCTGCATATCCTTGTTTGTATCTCTGCACAGCGCCTTTTATCTCGCCGTTTTCTACGGTTTCTCCATGGTCACCTGTATTTACCTTGTCTGTCCATAATGAGATATCCCATCCTTCATTTTCTGATACGTTTCCATTAAAGATTTGCTCCACAGCATCCTGGAAATTAGGGTCATTGATGTCATGGGTAATGTAAATATTTGAATCAGAGATGTCAATAAAGCCATTGGTGTGTTTTTGGTAATCCTTCCAGACTTTTATCAATGTGTCAATCTCTGCCTGGCTTGGAGTTTCAAAGTTATTGTAGCCCGGAATAGGGCCATCTATTATCAACAGCTTCGGGCATTTTTTCCATTTGCTAGTTCCTCCCCCGTTCTTCCTGTATGTTATCTCATCAAAAAAGTCCAGGTCCCAGCTGTTGTGAATAAGGTCAAGGTCAAGGTAATTATCGCCCTCCTGCGCATTGAACAAAACCTTTCTAGGCCTGTAATCAGGATGCTCGATTGTCATCTCCCACAAACCATTCTGCGTGCTTGTCTTTTCCATCTTCATCCATGAGCCCTGCGATGGAGCCGAGTGCATGCCTGTATAACTTTTCCCCCCTTTGACATGGGTAAACTTTAGTGTCTTGGTTTCATTGCCTATCTGTACCTCTACAAAGTATCTGGCTGAAGGAAGATTCGAGAAATCAACCTCTTGAAAATATACCCCTGGTTGGACTATGCCACCCATACGCTCCTTAAACATACTATTAGCGTCTCTTCCTCTTTCATCAACACCAATTAATTTCACTCTTGCAATATCCGGAATATTAATGTAAAATCCAGACCTGTCTCCGGTTGGATTCAAAACAGGGTTTGAGATAGCAATATCCTTCTCAAGTTGTACATCGTCAACCTTGACGTATGTGTCAATTGAGGTATTATAATTCCCTGAGCCGCCTGTCTGTACAGATGGATATGTGATGCCGTCAGGGCTCTTGAATGTTAGTGTTGCTCCAGATAAAGCCTGCGTGCTGTCAGGGAATCCTTTTATGTATCCAGAGAAATTATAGATGCCATCCAGCACATTGCTTTCTACAGCAGGAAGCATCCCACTATAATCATTAGCGCCATTCCAACTGCTGGCAACCTTTGCCTCAAGGCTTGAGGGGGCTGCATTTGCTGCTTTTGTTAAACCAAGAGAGCCGAGTGTTACAGTGCTTCCAATCATTAATCCGTTTACCAAGTCTTTGAAGGCGCCTCTTCTATTAATCTGCCCTATTCTCCTCTGGTCTATTCTATCTTCCATCATCCTCCCCTCTTACACACTACTTTCTTCATCCTCCCGAAGGCTGGCGGCCCTCGGGGAGATACTTTGTGACCGCTTCAATGCCCGATGCCCGATATCCCGCCTGTAATACGCCCCGTCGAACGTGATCCGGCCGACAGCTTTGTACACCTTATCGATGGCCGATGAAATATCTCCTTCCACCGCCGTAACCCCCAACACCCTGCCTCCGGAAGTCACGATGTCATCTCCTTTTTTCTTCGTCCCCGCATGGAACACGAGGACATCCGACGCCACGCCATCCAGTCCGCTGATCACCTTGCCCTTCTCGTATGAACCGGGATATCCGCCCGACGCCATCACGACGCATACGGCGGCATCGTCCCGTATTTTTATTGAAATATCCTTCATCCTCCCTTCGATCGAAGCCATCATCAAATCCACAAGATCGGTTTCCACGAGAGGTAGGATCGCTTGAATCTCAGGATCCCCGAACCGACAGTTGAATTCGAGCACCTTCGGCCCTCCGGAAGTCATCATCAATCCGGCATATAATACTCCGCGGTATGTCCTGCCCTCTGCCTTCATTCCGCGAACGGTCGGCAGGAGGATCTTCTCGACGACTGCTTCCAGCATCTTGGGCGTGATGACCGGAGCGGGAGCGTATGCGCCCATCCCTCCCGTATTCGGCCCTTTGTCTCCTTCGAATACCGCCTTGTGGTCCTGCGCCGCAGGTAGGACAACGAAATTCTCTCCATCCGAAATGGCCAGGACCGAGGCTTCCTCGCCCTTCAAGAATTCTTCGATGACGAGCCGGTTCCCTGCTTCGCCGAAATCCTTATTCTTCATGATACTATCGATGCCGTCGAAAGCTTCTCCCCGGCTGTCGCAAAGGAGCACGCCTTTTCCGGCTGCCAACCCATCCGCCTTCAGGACGAAGGGCGGATCGTTATCGTGTATATACTGAGTCGCTTCCTCTGCATGCGTGAAAATGGCATACTCCCCCGTCGGAATCCGGTATTTTGCCATCAAGTCCTTGGCGAATCCCTTGCTTCCTTCGATCTCCGCGGCAAGCATATTCGGACCGAACACACAAAGTCCTCTCTCCTGAAAACGATCCACAATGCCCAGAGTCAACGGCAGTTCGGGTCCGACGACAGTCAGATCGATATTCTCCTTCTCCGCAAAACGCGCCAACCCTTTCAGGTCCGTCACGTCGATGTCTACGCATTGGACATTCCGCGCGATCCCGCCGTTCCCGGGTACGCAGAACACCTTCTCAACCCGAGGACTCCGACCGATCTTCCAGACGATCGCATGCTCTCTTCCCCCGCTTCCGACAATGAGTACCTTCATCTCGACCTCCTCGCATACCGATACTGTCCGCCCTGCTTTTTCAGCTTCCCGCTGAGTATTTCGATCTCATCCCTCAGTTCGGCCGCCCGTTCGAACTCCAGCCGGTCCGACGCAGCCAGCATCTCCCTCGTCAGCGTATCGATCAATTCCTCCTTCTCCATCTTCGACAGCGCGTCGAAGTGTTTCTCGGAAATAACAGCAGACACTTTTAAATCCGCCACGGACGTCGTTGACAGGACTTCTTCCACGGTCTTGTAGATGCTTTCCGGCGTGATTCCGTGATCCTCGTTGTACTTCCCTTGAAGTTCGCGTCTCCGGTTCGTCTCATCCTGGAGATTCCTGATGGCGTCCGTCACCCTGTCCGCATACAGAATAACCGTCCCGCCGATGTTTCGCGCCGCCCTGCCCGCCGTCTGCATCAACGACCGTTCTGACCGGAGGAATCCCTCTTTGTCCGCGTCTAAGATGGCGACCAGAGAAACTTCGGGAAGGTCCAGTCCTTCCCTCAAAAGGTTGATTCCCACGAGCACGTCAAAATCGGCCAGACGGAGACCCCGCAGAATTTCCACACGGTCGAGCGCGACGATCTCTGAATGCAGATACCTGACGCGAATATCCAGACCCGAAAGGTATTCCGCCAAATCTTCCGACATCCGCTTCGTGAGCGTCGTTACGAGCACTCTTTCCTTTTTTTCGACGCGCTTCCTGATCTCTGCGATCAGGTCGTCGATCTGTCCTCGCGTCGGCCGCACGATGACTTCCGGGTCCATCAGCCCGGTCGGACGGATGATCTGCTCCACGACAACGCCTCCGGTTTTTTCCAATTCGTAATCCGCTGGCGTTGCAGAGACGAATATCGTCCGATGGATGAGCGACTCGAATTCATCGAACTTGAGCGGACGGTTGTCCAAAGCCGACGGCAGGCGGAATCCGTGTTCCACGAGGGTCTGCTTGCGGGCCTGATCCCCGTTGAACATCGCACGCACCTGAGGGACTGTGGCGTGGGACTCGTCGATGATGAGCAGGAATTCTTCGGGAAAATAATCGATCAGGCAGGCGGGCCGCTCGCCCGGCTTGCGTCCGGCCAGATGACGCGAGTAATTCTCAATCCCAGAACAGTATCCGATCTCTTCCATCATCTCGATGTCGTAATGCGTCCGCGATTCCAGGCGCTGGGCTTCCAAGAGTTTCCCACGCGAACGGAAATCGCGCAATTTTTCTTCCAGCTCTTCCTGGATGGCGCGTACCGCAGCCTCCAATTTGGGGGAGGTCGTCACAAAATGCTTGGCCGGATACACAGCCGCGCGTTCTTTTTCTTCGAGCACTTCGCCCGTGAGCGTGTTGATGACGACGAGCTTCTCGATTTCGTCTCCCCACAGTTCTACGCGGATGGCGTGTTTTTCGTAAGCAGGAAAAATTTCGATGATGTCTCCCCGAACGCGGAACGTCCCCCGGTGAAAATCCACGTCGTTACGCGTGTAATGAATGTCGATGAGTCGCTCTAAGATTTTACGCCGGTCAACCTTCCTCCCCCTTTCCAGGAAGAGAAGCAGATCTCGAAAATCCTTGGGCGACCCGAGTCCGTAGATGCACGAAACCGAAGCCACGATGATGACGTCATTCCTCTCCAAAAGCGAACTTGTCGCCTTCAGGCGGAGACGGTCGATTTCATCGTTGATAGACGTGTCCTTCTCGATGTACGTATCCGTGGAGGGGATGTACGCCTCGGGCTGGTAATAATCGTAATAGCTGATGAAATATTCGACTGCGTTCTTCGGAAAGAAACCCCGGAATTCGCCGTAGAGCTGAGCGGCCAAAGTCTTATTATGAGAGATGACGAGCGTGGGCAGGCCCAAGTCGGCGATCACATTGGCGACCGTAAAAGTCTTCCCCGAACCCGTCACTCCAAGCAGTGTCTGAAACTTCTCTCCCCGTTTCAAACTCGAGAGCAGTTCTTCGATGGCCCTGGGCTGATCGCCCCTCGGCTTGAAATCGGAAATTAACTGGAATGATGGCATGCCAACCCAATACTTATATCTATTTCCCTCCCTCGAAGGGAGGGATTAAGGGAGGGTGATCCCCCGATGTACTAATTCCTTCAATTCAAAAATATACTCGAAAATCGACTGAAAGTCAAGGTAAGGAAGTGAAGGAACGCCAACGCGAACGACGCGACGGAGCAAGATATGGTACAGTGTCTTGTCTCATGGGGCTGTCCAAAAAGGACCGAAAAGCAAAAATGTCATTGCGAGTCCCGCTGTGCGGGACGAAGCAATCTCAATAAAATCTGGGAGATTGCTTCGTCGCAAGCTCCTCGCAAAGACGGCATTATTCGACTTTTTGGACAGCCCC
>JBDRSZ010000464.1:0-9407 GCA_043824415.1 bacterium
AGTCGGGATAGAATGCCCACCCCTTTTTCTGATCCTGCACTTTTTTAAAAGCCAGGTCTATAAAAAGGCCAACCTCCCATCCCCAGTTAATTTTTATGATTCCAACATGCGTTTCCCCAAAATGGTAGTCATTCAATGAAAACCTGATTAACGCTTGACCTTTTTGAAAAGATTTGTATATTTGGGACAATAATAATCCATATTAATTTTCAACGTAGGAGTGCGTCATGAAACGGACCATCTTGGTTTTCATCGTAGTGTTTTTGGGCATCAGCGTTTTTGTCCATTCCTCTCGCGCGGATGAGAAGCAGCTTATCGGCACCAGGTACCCGGTGCTTTCTCCGGATGGAAAGCAAATCGCGTTTTCGTACATGGGCGACCTGTGGTCGGTTCCGAGCGAAGGCGGGAGGGCGATGCGTCTGACGAATCACACGGCGTACGACCGCGAGCCCATCTGGTCGCCGGACGGCAAGTGGCTCGCTTTCACCTCCAACCGGAAGGGCAACGACGACGTGTACCTGATGGCAGCGACGGGCGGAGAAGTTCAGCAGATGACGTTCCATACGGGGAACGATGTGGCCACGGATTTCTCACCGGACGGACAGCGGATTTTCTTCCGTTCGAGTCGTTCTTCGTCGTCGAGCATCTATCGAATCAATGTGAAGGGCGGTAATGCGTTTCCGGTCCTGGATAATTACTGGAACTGGCCGTATCATGCCAAGGTCGGTCCTGACGGTAAAACCTTTCTTTTCTCACTGGGTATGGAGAACAGCTCGTGGTGGCGACGCGGGTATCGTGGCAGCAACAGCGCAAAAATCTGGTGGATGGAGACGGGGAAAGAGACGGCGCAGAATGTCGTGTCAGACGAGAGTAACAGTTTCTGGCCGGACTGGAGCGTCGACGGTTCGCGCTTTTACTTTGTTAGCGACCGGCAGTTTGGAGTGAAGAATATCTGGACGGCTGCAAAGGACGGATCGGATGCGAGAGCATTGACCGAGTTCCGGAGTGGGGACGTCCTCTGGTTCTCAGTGGCTTCGAATGTACAGAAGGCGGTCTACGAGAGGGATTTCGGCGTTTGGATGACGGATTTGAAGACGGGAGAATCACAGCCGGTTCGTATCGATGCGCCGGCTGAGATGAAGGATAACAGCACTTTCTTTGTTGAAGACGGGACGGTTTCCGAGTTTAAACTCTCCCCGGACGGTAAGAAGATCGCTGCGGTCGTACGCGGAGACATTTTCGTGCTGGCGAGCGACGGCGGGTATGCCCGAAATATAACCGAATCTCCTTGGCGCGAACGGGACGTGGTGTGGGATGAAGAGAGCAAGAAGCTCGTCTACGTGTCGGATGTGGAGGTGAACCCGGACCTCTACACCGTCTCCGCGCTGGGGGACGAAAAGTCCGTGCGTTTGACCCAGACGGATGAGGATGAGTTGATGCCTCGATTCTCTCCCGACGGAAAGTGGATCGCGTATTATCGCGGCACGCGTCAGATTCGCCTGATGCGGCCGGACGGGAAAGAGGATCGCTTGCTCGTCGAGGACGATTTCGGCGGACGGTTCGCCGATGCATTCGTCTGGTCGCCCGACAGCCGGTATCTGGCGGTTGTTGCCACGCGCAACGGGAATAACGATATTTTCGCTGTTGAAGTGTCTTCCGGAAAAAAGACTTTATCGACAAACACAGCATACGATGAGACAAATCCGATCTGGTCGCCCGACGGGGAATTCATGCTTTTTTCTTCCAACCGCTTCGGGCACAGCTTTCCCGAATTCACGGGCAAGTGGGATCTGTATCAGGTGTATCTGCAGCCCGAGAAGCCGGAGTTCGATGAGGAGACGTTCGAAAAGCTATTCGTCTCTGAAGAGGGCAAGAAAGAGGGGAAGGAAGATTCCGAGGGACAATCGGGAAAATCGGCTCCGGGAACGCAGGAGAAAGAAAAGATACCAGAGATTCAATTCCGACTCGAAGACCTCGACCTGCAGACGAAGTCCGTGACGAATACATTGGGCAATGATCGTGAGTATGTGCTCTCACCGAAGGATACGAGCACGGTCTATTTTGTGTCCGGCATCGACGGGAAGAATCATCTCTGGGAGACGAGTCTGGAGAAGAAGAAACGGGGCGAGTATGAATCCTTCATGCCACAGGTGAGGAATCCCAGGAATCTGCAGATGGATGCCAAGGGGAAGTTTCTCTACTATCTCAGCGAGGGTAAAATCGGGCAGATCGATCTCAGCGGAAAGAAGAATAAGGCAATCTCGTTCAAAACAAAGATTCGAGTCGACAAGACGGCCGATTATGAACAGATGCTGGGGGAGCTGTACTACACGCTTCAGTATTATTTTTATGATTCCAAACATCATCATGTCGATTGGAAGAAAGTCTACGAGACATATCGGCCTGTTCTTCAACAAGTGCGGGAGGATGCGGATTTTTATGACTATGCCAACGAAATGATCGGTCATCTAAATTCGTCGCACACCGGGATTCGTGCGCCTCGGAGCGGAAGGATTGACGAACCCAGTGCCCACTTAGGAGCGATCTGGGAATTCGAGGGAAATAAAATCATCCTGAAGCGGATCATCAAGAATGGGCCGCTTTACAGGCACCGCGATCAAATCACGGCCGGGGACGAGCTCATTGCCATCGACGGAGAGAAAATCAGTCCACAGGAGAATATCTGGAAGCGGTTGAACGGCAAATTGGAGAAGCGCGTCAAGGTGTCGTTTAAGAGTCAACGGAACAAGAATCCTGTCGAAGTGTCGTTGAAGCCCATCTCAGCAGGGGAGGAGAACCGGCTCGTTTTAGAAGAGTGGATCGAGAGTCGAAAGGCTTTGGTGAAGGAGAAGACGAACGATGGGGTAGCCTACCTCTACATGCGAGCCATGGGGCGCGGGGACTTGGAGCGGTTTCTGAAAGAATTGGAGAGGGATGCGGTTCCGAGGCGGGCGCTCATTCTCGACCTGCGGTATAACTTCCGGTGGAAATGTGCATGATCGTGTCTTGGAAGCGTTGATGAAGCCTGTGTATGCCAAGTGGCGTCAGAGAGGGCTGTCGGAAACCCAGCAATCGACTTTCGGGTTTTCGGATAAGCCCGTCATCCTGCTGACGAACGAAGTGACGCTAAGCGACGGCGAGATGACGACGAACGGCTTCAAGGCCCTGAAGCGGGGAACCGTTGTGGGGAATACGACGTACGGCTGGCTGATTTTTACGACGGGCGTCGGACTGATGAACGGAGGGTCTTTCCGATTGCCGTGGTGGGGATGCTACACGTTAGACGGTCAGGATTTAGAGACGATTGGCGGCGTAAAACCCGACATCGTCGTCGTTAACGATCTGAACGACGCGCTGCAAGGAAGGGATCCTCAGTTGGAGAGGGCGATTCAAGTCGTATTGGAGGAGATTCAATAGAAACCCAAAAGAAGCTTGTTTTTTTTAATCGGTTTATGTATGTTATATCCAATCTGCCGAATCGAAACCAATACAAGAACGATCGAATTCACCCATAAAATAAGGAGGCGTAAGATGAATGTTGTGAGACGGAAGGAAGGCTGGCGGCTGCTGACAGTGTTGGTGATTTTCGTGTTCCTTGCAGGCGCGTTTCATGCGTTTGCCCAAGTGCCTGAGGAGTTCTATGAATCGTTAGGCTCGTGCACGAGCATCCAGGTCGGCCGGAAAGCTTCGACGGACGGTTCTGTGATCACGTGTCACTCGTGCGACGGGAATTACCGGACGTGGCTGAACATCGTCCCGCATCAGAAACACCCGAAGGGATCGATGAGGAAAGTCTACTGGGGCGGGATGCATACGGAAACCTCCTGGGATCTGCGGGGGAAGATCGAGAAGGGAGAAATCCCCCAGGTCGAGGAAACGTATTCATTCATGAATGTCTGTTATCCCTGCTTGAACGAGAAGCAGTTAGCCATCGGTGAAACGACAATCGGAGGCAGGAGAGAGCTGCGGAACGATGAGGGGTTGTTTGTCATCGAGGAGCTGCAGGCTATCATTTTAGAGAGGTGCACGAATGCGAGGGATGCCATCCGTCTCATCGGCGATCTCGTGAAAGAGTACGGATACGGCGACTGGGGCGAGTGCATCACGATTGCCGATCCGAAGGAAGTCTGGCATTTCGAAATTTTCGGTGCCGGCATGATGGAGATCGGAGCGGTATGGGCTGCCGTGCGGATTCCAGACGAGCATGTGGGCGTTTCTGCCAACATTCCGAGAATCGGCGAGTTGAACCTCAAGGATCCGAACCACTACATGGCTTCGGATAACGTATTTTCCCTGGCAGAGGAAATGGGATGGTGGGACCCGAAGAGCGGCGAGCCTTTCAAATTCTGGAAGGCGTACAGCGGAAGAAAACCCTTTTCGATAAGAGACTATTACATCCTCAGCACCCTTGCGCCTTCGCTCAATTTGAAGGAGGATGCGGAGGAGCTTCCCTTCTCTGTGAAACCGGACAAGAAGGTGTCCGTGAGGGACGTGATGAGATACTACCGGGAGACGTACGAAGGCACCCAATGGGATATGACGAAGGATCTGGTGGTCCAGGAGCGCCAGAGGACGCGAAGGGGCGAGTCGGAATCGCAGGATCAGGAGCCCAAAATGGTCAAGAGTCCTGTGGTGAATAATTGGATGAGCTACGACTTGATGAACCTGCTGAATACGTTGAAGCCGGGTGTTGTGGACCGGCAGAGGACGATCGCGATCTCCGGGTGCTCCTACTCGCAGGTGATTCAGTGCCGCGATTGGCTTCCTGCTGAAATCGGCGGCGTGGCATGGTTCTCGTTCGACAACCCGGGGCAGAGTCCGAGAATCCCGATTTTTGCTGGTGTTTTGGAGCTTCCGCAGAGTTTTGAAATCTGCGCTCAGAAACGATACCGGACGGATTCCGCATGCTGGCATTTTCGCAGAGCGAACCGGCTCTCACAGGTCAGCTGGGGCAATACGAGGAAATATATCGAAGGCGCCGTGATGGAGTTTGAAGACAGGGCGTTCGATGAGCTTCCCGGTATCGAACAAAAAGCTTTGGAACTCCTGAAGAGCGAGCAGAAGGAAGGAAAGGAACCCGTGAAGTACAGACAGTTTCTTACGAAATACACGAACGATTTTGCCAGAGCGGCGATGGGTAAGTGGTGGGAACTGGGGGATACGTTCTGGGCTTTCTTTGCACGGGGATTCTGATTCGATAGAGTTATATTCTTTCATTCGGTAGAATAAAGATGGCCCAGGAGTTGTCTCCTGGGCCATTGCATTAGGCGATTATTCACTGTCGTCATGCTTCCCTGCCTGCCGGCAGGCAGGGACTCTGCTCAGCATGAAATATCTCTGTTTACCATTTTTTCGACACTCTCGTTACTTGTCCGATTTTTCAGACTGGATTCCTGCTTGCGCAGGAATGACAAGAAGTGTGTGTTTTTGCCAAAATCTGTTAGAAACTCCTGTTGTACTTTGACCACAAATCATCCCCCAGTTTCCAGTAGTCCTGCACGGCTTTGTTGGCGACTTCGTGGCTGTATTTCGTTAAAAATGCTTTGGCCTTCGCCGGATCGGTTTTGTACAGGCGCAGGGCTTCCTCTTCGATTTCTTTCTGCTTGGCGAAGGCCTCATCCTCGATTGCCTTCCAGATTTTTTCAAGGTCGCCATTCATCTCTTCGTACCGAAAGTACGAGAGCTTGCTGGCCCTCCGGAACGCCCACCATGCGCAGTCCTGCCGGAAACGCTCTCTTCCGTCGACCCTATAGGATTCGGGCATCTGTTCGATGCCGATGTAGAACGGCGTGTGGGGAGTCGTGGCCGGGTTGTCGTAGCCGAGCCAAACGATTCCGCCGATCTCGTTGGGCAGCCAGCTCCGTGACTGGGTGATCTGCAGGTACGTCGCTGCAGACGAACAAATGGTGCGTTCGCGCGGGATTCGCAGGAGGGTTCTCGTGTCGTTGTTCATGAAAGGATTGGCGACGGGGCTCTTGACGAATTCGATTTTTTGTTCTTGGTCCTCTTCCTCGCCTCCCCGTCTTCGGCTAAATTTTTGAACGAGGAGGTCTTTTGTCATATCGAACGGCGTGGTTTCGTACGTGTCGCGGAAGATGGCCAGTATGTCGGCCACGGATACTTTTTTCTCCGGCTTGACGGAGAAGGGATAATTCTCCGCGTTCGGGTCGAGATGCAAGGACGGCGCTAAGAGACTCAAGACACGCCATTCGCGGCGGCGGCAGTACAGGCTGCTCCGATTGGCGTACGCGTAACAGAATTCGAAAGGCTCACCGCTCTTCGGGTCCCACCAGCCCATTTCCTGAGCCAGGGAGAAGACGTTATCGGAGGCCATGTAGAAGTCTTTCTTCTTCAGGTTGATCTGGCGAATACGGTGTGCGTTGGCCGATACGCCGATCTCATCATCGGGGATGCGCACGGCGGCCCAGACGGCGCCGATTTTTCCCTTTCCGGGGCCGAGGATCTCGAAATGCCAGACTTCTTTGGGGTCCGCAAACGTGAAGCATTCTCCCCAGTCGTTGTAGCCGTATTTTTTTGTCAACTCGTCGGCAATCTTGATGGCTTCCCGAGCCGTCTTTGCGCGTTCGAGAACGAGGCGATAGAGTTCGGGCGCGTCGATGAGTCCCTCTTCGCTCCGGAGTTCCCGTTTTCCTCCGGTAGTCGTCTCACCGATGGCGAGCTGATGCTCGTTCATAATGGGATATGCCGTGTCGAAGAATTTGTACGTTTCGCGGACCTGAGGGATTTCACCCGCTTCGATCCTGTCGGGATCGTCGGGCTCTTTCGTGCGCTTGGGGTCGAGGTAGATTTTCGCCATTTCTCCTTTTTCGTGCTTAATATTCGGAACGATGTTGATCCATGTCCGATCCGTTCCGCTGTCGCACGAATGGGATGTCATCGTCGATCCGTCCACGGAAGCGAGTCTGCCGACGAGTATGCTCGTACAGCTTTCGAGGTCGGGCTGCTTTGTCTGCTGTGCGGAGGATACGAACGCGAATAGGACGATGAGCAGGATGATTGCGAGCGATCTTTGCCGTTTCATTGTTGCCCTCCTTCAAAATATTATTTTTCATTTTAGAAGGCAACCTTCTCAAAGAGGGTTACCTTCTAAAATTGGATTGTTTGGATGACGGAGATACTGCGCAAAATACAAATTGTACTAATGAAAATCAAGTGCTGAATTATTAAGATGACAAATCCACACGATTTTTACTTGTGAATTCGAATCGCAGGTATTACATTTCCTGGAATCGATTTCTTGCAGTCATCCGTCAATCGAAGAGGATTGAGAAAGGCTTCCGTTGGTCGTTTTACTCCTCACATTGTTTCTCTTCTTGATTTATCTCGTTCATGAGCGTGTTCTGTTGAACTGCAGGCGTACGTCCATCCCGCTCCGTATCTGCGTGACTGGAACTCGTGGAAAATCGGGCGTGGTCAGGCTGCTGGCTTCTGTCCTGCGTGAGGACGGGAGATGCGTCCTGGCGAAGACGACGGGTTCACAAGCCCTCTTCCTATTGCCCGATGGGGAGGAGGTTGATGTCCCGCGAAGGGGTCTTCCGTCCATCATCGAACAGAAAAGGCTGGTTAAAAAGGCGTCGGATGTTCGAGCGGACGTACTCGTGGCCGAGGTGATGAGCATCCATCCGGAAAATCACTATGTCGAATCGCAGCGGATTCTGAGGCCCGATCTTGTCGTGATGACGAACGTACGGAGAGATCACACGGATGCCATGGGGAAGACTGAGGAAGAGATTGCTTCGGTCCTCTGTCTGGATATCCCTCCGAGGGCGAGGGTGTTCGTCCCTGAATCGGAGAACAGGCCGGTTTTTGAGGCCGCATGCCAAAGCAACGGGGGAGAATTGGTACCCGTTCCACAAAATTATTCATTGTCTCTTCAACAGAAAGCTCCGCAACTGAAGCAAAAGGCGTTTCGGGAACAGTTAGATCTTGTGTGTGCTGTGAGCGGCTCTCTTCGCATCGACGACGACGTTGTTCTTCGCGGGCTGCAAAAAGCGACGGGTGATATAGGCGCCCTCCAAATTTGGCGCCATCGAATCCCAGAAGACGGGAAGACGGTCTTTCTTGTGAATGCGTTCGCTGCGAACGATCCGGAATCGACGTTCCGCGTCGTTAAGAAAGTGAAAGAAAGGGTATCTCCGGGCGATAAACAGATTGTCGGTCTGCTGAACCTTCGCTGGGATCGAGGCGACAGGACGCAGCAATGGATTGACGTTCTGCGGGGCAAAGGTTCGGAATGGTTTCACAGGCTCTATGTGACGGGAGGTCATGCGAGAATCGTCGGCCGGAAGCTGCGGCGAGCCGTTGTCTTGAAGGGGAAATCCCCAAAAAAGATGATGGAGATGATACTCTCCGAGATGGAGGATGATGCTATTTTGATCGGATTGGGGAATATCAAGGGCTTAGGGGAGCAGCTCGTTGCCCACTGGCGTGAAGCAGGGGAAGCGTATGGGATATGAGATTTCTTTTTTTAGGACTGATCGTTTCTCTTTTATTCATCGGACTGACAGGATTGTATCCGGGCGGAATTATCGTACCGAGCTATCTCGTCCTATATTTGAGCCAACCGACACGCATCGTCGGGACGCTCGCGGCTGCTCTTCTGAGCTTTTTCTGTTATCGTCTGGCATCGCGGTATCTCATCTTGTTTGGCAGGCGGAGGTTCGTTTTTCTGATTTTTATCGGAGGTGCGCTCGCTTTCGCAGGATTCAGGTTCCTCCCGTTTCTGGCTCCAGCTTCTGTTGAATTTAGGGTCATCGGGTGGGTCGTTCCCGGACTCATCGCCAACCAGTTCGAAAGGCAGGGGGTCGCCGTGACGACGGCTTCTCTGGTCACGATCGTCGTTGTCGTCTATTTTATAGGACGCATGCTTTCTTTCATTGGATAACCTGAATTATTCACCACAGACCAACACGGAATAACACAGATAAAGAGAAAACATTGAATTCACATGAAGTGAATTGATAAAAAATCTGAAACACCATGTGTTCATTTGTGGTCTGTGAATTAATCAAAATAATTATTTCTATTCCTGAACGATGAATCCGTTTTATAAATACAGGCTGCAAATTTTGAATGGAGACTTGAGGCGACTTATTGTCACGGCGGGTGTATTGAGTCTGGCTGCATACATCACAGTTCAGATGTTTTCACGACCCAAGGAGTCGGCTCACACGGATACGATGATCCGAGCAGTTCGGCTGATGAGGGAAACCATCTCGGTGATCGGGAACCACTGCGATGTGACGAGTATCGAGATTGATGAAGGAATTGATCCAAATCGCACGGGACTCATCGGTCCTGAATTTTCCGGTCTGGTGACGACTCTGGGACATCTGGAGTCTAAACGGACGGCGACGAATCCTGACATGGCCGGCCTGGTCGTGCAT
>JBDRSZ010000465.1:0-8621 GCA_043824415.1 bacterium
TGATGTGCTAAAAATTCAAAATCGATTAAACATGAGACCAAGAAAATCATTGGAATTTAAAACACCGTTAGAAGAATTTCTGAATATCAAAGTTGCACTTGGAACTTGAATTCAGGATGTTTTTTACTGTCCTATTTTTAATATGATATTTCTTTAAGATGCTGGCGGCATCGTGAAACGTCGTTTCATCAGGAACCGTCGGACCGGATGATATGGTGTCTAAAGGATCCCCTACGACATCAGATACAATAAAGCTGATCACAGAGGCAGGATAAGCGTAACTCATCAACTGACCCCCCTTTACAGTTGAAAGATGTTTGCGGAGAGTATTTATTTCCTCGATTTTTGCACCGTTGTAAAGCATCTTACGCGATACGTTTATCAATTGCCTTAATCGTAATTTCGATATCGGTGAGACGAGCAACGAAGATCCGCCTCCAGATAGAAGACATATAACCAGATCACGAGAATTACAAGTTTGAAGTAACTTGATAACCATTCGGGTTGCATTGACACTGTTTCTATCCGGGATTGGATGACTTGCTTCAAATGTTTCGACTTTTCTTAAAATGACAGAATGGTCATACGGAACAATGATTATTCCAGAATAAAGAAACGGACCTAAAATTTCCTCCGCTGATTTCGCCATCGGAGACGTCGCTTTGCCCGCTCCTATAATAAATATTCTTTTGTATCGATTTAACGCAATTTGATAAGGTGTTGTACCTGGAGGTTTGATGAAAAGTGTTGATCCGTTTAAGTGGAGGATTTGTTGGACGGCATAGTAGGGATCTACTGCTCTCAGACCGCAATGTAACATTTTTAATGCATCGTTAATACACATACTTAATGCGGACGTGAACTCAATTCCTCATTTAATTTTTTTGCTTGTATCTTCAGAGGGATAAATTGTTCGAATGCAAGCATTTTATTGATTAGGTTTTTGGCCTGTTCTCCCCTATCAGTCTGCAGATATGCCAGTGCCAAGTGATACATAGCCAATGGATTATTGCTAAACTTGCCCAATGTAAGTTTGAATTGATGGATTGCTTCTTCAATTTTTCTTTCTCTGAAAAGGTTTATTCCTAATAGTGTCTGACATAAAATATCGTTCTTCCCAAGTTCAACAGCTTTATTCAATACCTCCAAAACCTCTTTTGATTTTCCAGCATAGTTTAGTACAACTCCCAACGATTTATAGTATAAGCCCCTTTTTGAATTGAGACGGATCGCACGTTTAAGACAATCCGCTGCCTCGTCAAGTTCACCCGTGCGTAGTTTTATTTCACCCAATAAATACCATGTGTAATCATCCGATGGATGGCTTTTCAAGTATTCTTTATATTGTTGAGACGATACAAGATAATCACCAGAAAGATAAAACTGAATCCCTTTTGCCAACAGTTCTTTCCCATTATTTGACGTATCCTCGTTGATTTGCTCCTTGTGGGATAACACCATTGATTTTTTTGCATAATCAGCCAATTTTGTTCCGGGCGCCAATTCAATCACTTTTTTAAAGTAACTATTGGCCATCTCGATATCATTCATCATTGTATAGATTTTTGCTAATCCTAAATAAGCCCTGCTCTCTTTGGGTGCGAGTTGAATGGTTGTATTCAGTACTTCAATTGCCTTCTTATAATCCTTCTGAATACTGTATATCGCACCTAAATTTAAATAAGTTAAAACGTTTGACCGATTGAGTCGATTGCTCGATAAAATATATTGTTTTGCATTCTCGAATTGTTTTAATTTAATCCAATTGATACCTAAAAGTAATTGAATCTTGAAATGGATTGGACATATTTTCTCCGCTTTTTCCAAATATTTTATTGACTCTCCGTATTTTTTCATCTCGAAGTACAAAAGGCCAAGTTTATACAGATAATCAACATCTGAGTCGTTGATAGAATGCGCCCTCCCCCACTTTTCAATAGCTTTATCGAATTGGCGATTTTTTGCATACTCTAAAGCTTCCCTATGCAATATTTCGGCATTCTTATCAATTCTCTCCGGACTCCAGCAGAGCACTAAACGTTGTCTATCAAGTTGACCCTCCAGTGAGCCTGTTTTTGTCTGGTATTTTTCCATGATCACATCTTTGATCTCATCAATCGATGCAATTTCGCCAGGAAGTCTGAAAAAATGGGGATCATTCTGTACATCCTTCAGCGTAAAGAAGACAGTGATCGATTTAAATTTTGAGTCTATCACACCCATCTTTTTTTCCCTTCATTTTCACAATTTTTCGATCATTGATTGGATAAGCTGAACGCTCTTTTTATCCGACTCATACATGACTTTGCCCGTCTTCCTCACTTTTATTTCGATTTTCTGTTCGCGAATCCATTTATCGCCGATGATGATTTGAAGCGGGAGTCCCAACAAATCGGCATCCTTAAATTTATATCCTGCGGAGACGATTCTATCATCCATCAAGGTTTCAATTTTTTTATCGCAGCATTCTTGATACAGTGTTTCAGCAGTCTTTAAAATAGCATCCGTTTCCATATTGATGGGTATAATGTGAACATGGTACGGAGCTAAAACTGGATCCCACACTATTCCTTTATCGTCATGGTTTTGTTCAATAGACGCCGCTACGATTCTTTCAATACCGATACCATAGCTTCCCATAAATATAGGATTGTCTTTCCCTGAATTGTCAGTATAAAACGCCTTCATGCTTTCAGAGTACTTCGTTCCCAACTGGAAGATGTGTCCGAGCTCGATGGCGTTGGCCACGCGCAAATCCGCGCCGCAAAGACTGCAATGATCGTCTGCCTTCACGCATCGAATATCAGCATAATCAGAAACTTGAACATCGCGCTCCAATTCGATCCCGGAAAGATGATAATCCTTCTCGTTCGCACCGGTCATCAGGTCGTGTTTATCTTTGAGAGCAAAATCTGCAATGATACGAGCATTTTTTCTCATGTTCACAGGACCCACAAAACCAGGCTCAGCACCAAAAATTTCAAGGACTTCTTCTCGTTGTGCAGGTCTAACTTTCGTACCCAAGATAGAAATCAACTTGGACTCATTGACTTCGTAGTCTCCTCGAATCAAGACCAGCGCAGGATTATCATCACTAAAATAGAGAAGCGACTTCATCAATTGGCAGGATTCTTTATTTAAAAAAGAAGATACATCTTCGATTGTTTTTTTACCAGGAGTATGTACCTTGTTAAGGGATTGCGACTTCTTTTCTTCTACACCTGAATGGACAGAAGTGGCCACTTCGATATTCGCAGCATAATTGCACTGGGTACAGAGAACAAGCGTGTCCTCTCCAGATTCGGATTCTACCATGAATTCCTGAGAACCACTCCCCCCCATCAACCCCGAAGAAGCACCGACTTCGATAAACCGGAGACCGCACCGTTTAAAAATATTTCGATATGCCTGAGCGTGAAGTTGATAGGCTTTATTAAGCGAATCCGCGTCCGTATCGAGAGTGTATGAATCTTTCATGATGAATTGACGCGTCCTCATAACGCCGGATTTGGGTCGCGGTTCATCACGAAACTTCGTCTGTATTTGATACCAAATCTGCGGTAGGTCCTTATAAGATTTCACGAATTTTCTTGTCAGGTCGCAAACGACTTCTTCGTGCGTGGGCGCTAAGGCGAGTTGTCTTTCTTTCCTGTCGATGAGACGGAACATATCATCACCGAAATCCGCGTTACGTCCGCTTTCATCCCAGATTTCAATCGGATTTAGCACCGGAAGATGCAATTCTTGACCACCGATTCGATCCATCTCTTCCCGAATGATGGCCATGGCTTTCTTCATGGCTCGCCATCCGAACGGAAGGTAGGAATAAACGCCGGACGCCAGCGGCCTGATCAGACCGGCCCTCAACATCAGTCGATGACTTGGGATGATCGCATCCGAAGGTATTTCTTTCTGAGTGGGTATGTATGCTTGAGATAAGCGCATGATCGAATTACCCTCTTTTCATGTTCATTTTACATGCTTTGATCGTATTTTTAAGAAGAAGGGCGATCGTCATCGGACCGACACCTCCCGGAACGGGTGTGATAGCTTTCGCTATTTCAGCGACTTCGGAAAAGTAAACATCCCCGACGAGTCTGTATCCTCTTTTCTGGGTTGCATCATCGACGCGGTTGACGCCGACATCAATGACGACTGCGCCGGGCTTCACCATGTCTTTCCGAATCATTTCCGGACTTCCGATGGCTGCGACCAAAATATCTCCTGTGCGGGTGACAGACTCCAAATCTTGTGTTTTTGAGTGGCAGTAAGTGACTGTCGCATTCCCGCCCTTTGCTTTGCGCAGAAGGAGAAGACCCAGCGGTTTGCCGACGATATTGCTGCGACCCACGATGACAACGTGTTTCCCATCAGGCGGATTATTCGATCTCAAAAGAAGTTCGACGACGCCGGCCGGTGTGCACGGAACGAATCCTTCCGACGATCCGGAAGCCAATTTGCCCATGTTGATCGGATGGAAACCGTCCACGTCCTTGTGGGGAGACATCGTTTCCAATATCACATTTGCGTCAATATGGGATGGCAGAGGAAGCTGTACGAGGATTCCGTGAACACGCTTATCGTCGTTCAGGCTACGGACGGTGTCCAGCAAAGCCCCCTGCGTCAAGTCGCTCGGAAACAGCAGTGTCTCCGAGGATATGCCGACCTCCTTGCATGCTTTCTCTTTCATCCGGACATAAACCTGGGATGCGGGATTCTCACCCACGAGAACCACGGTAAGATGAGGTTGAATGTTTTGTCGTTGCAGGATTTTCACCTCTTTAGCCGTTTCTTCTCGTATTTCTTGAGCGATTTGAGTCCCGTCGATGAGATGTGCCACGCTTGATCTCCTAAAGTTGAGGTATTTGAAATCGGAAAATAGACCGTGATCTTCCCGTCTCTTTATCGATAGCGGCCACGATTCCGCAAAATACACAATCGCCTTCCGCGACCTGATAATGAACGGGCAATTGCGTTAAAAAGCGATGGATGGCGATGTCTTTTTGCATTCCGATGACGGAATTAAAAGGTCCTGTCATTCCCGCATCCGTGATGTAAGCGGTTCCTTCAGGGAGAATTTTTTCATCCGCAGTCTGAACGTGGGTGTGCGACCCGACAATCACGCTGACTTGTCCGTCGAAATACCACCCCAGCGCAATTTTTTCAGCCGTCGCTTCAGCGTGAAAGTCGATAAAGATAATGCGAATGCCTTCTTTCCGAAGGCGTTGTATCTCACCTTCGGCGCATCGAAACGGACAATCGATGGGATACATAAAACTTCTTCCTTGAAGATTGATGACACCGATTCGCGTCTCTCCATCGATTTCGAATATGCAGGAGCCGTGCCCAGGACAGCCCGGCGGATAATTGATGGGTCTTAAAATATTTGGATTCGCGTTCATTGTCGGGAAAAAATTCTCACGGTTCCAGATATGGTTGCCCGTGGTAATGACATCAATTCCCATATCGAAGTAAGATTGGGCGATTTTAGTCGTCATTCCCTTTCCCGCCGCACTGTTCTCTCCGTTCGCAATCGTTACGTGAATATCATGCTTCTCTTTCACGCTCTGGAGATGCAGAGCAGTAATTTCGAAACCGGGCTTGCCGATGATATCAGCGATAAAAAGAATGTTCACATCAGAGGAACTCAACTGCTACCCACCCATTTATTTTGCGTAATCCACCGCTCGGTATTCACGGATGACGACCACTTTGATTTGTCCAGGGTATTCCATCTCCGCCTGAATTCTCTCTGCAATATCCGAGGCGAGCTGCTCGGCCATCGCATCGCTGACTTTGTCGGGTTGTATGAGCACACGAATTTCGCGTCCCGCTTGAATGGCGAAGGTCTTTGAAACGCCCTCGAACGACTCGGCGATATCCTCCAATTTTTCTAAGCGCTTGATGTATCCTTCGAGCGTCTCCCGCCTGGCTCCCGGACGGGATCCGGAGATTGCGTCAGCCGCCTGCACCAGAGCGGATATTGGAGATGTCATTTCCACTTCATCGTGATGCGATGCGATCGCATTCTGCACGATTGGACCCTCGCCATACTTTTTTGCGAGATCGGCGCCGATATGGAAATGCGTTCCTTCCGTGTTCTTGTCCACCGATTTTCCGATATCGTGAAGCAGCCCCGCCCGTTTTGCCACGACCGGGTCCAGTTGAAGTTCAACCGCCATGAGGCCGGCCAGGTGTGCGACTTCGATGGCATGCTGAAGCACGTTCTGACCGTAGCTCGTTCTGTAATTCAGCTTACCCATCAGTTTCACCAACTCCGGATGAAGGCCGTGTACTCCCGTGTCGAGCATCGCCTGCTCACCCAGCTGAGTGATGACTTCCTCCAATTCCTTTCTCGACTTCTCGACAACGTCCTCAATCCTGCCTGGATGGATGCGTCCGTCGGTGATGAGATGTTCGAGAGCTCGCTTTGCGACCTCTCTTCGATAAGGATCAAACCCGGAAAGGATGACAGCCTCAGGTGTATCGTCTACGATGACGTCGATTCCCGTCGCATTCTCAAAGGAGCGGATGTTCCGCCCTTCCCTCCCGATAATACGTCCTTTCATTTCATCGGTGGGCAGGTGAACGACGGAAACCGTCGTCTCGACAGAATGGTCGGCAGCCGTCCGCTGAATTGCCGAAATGATGATTTCTTGCGCCTCGCGGTTGGCTGAGAGACGGGCTTGATCCTTAATATCTTTCACCATCTGAGCTGCTTCCTGTTTCGCTCTGCCGAGGAGATTCTCCTTCAATTCTTTGAGCGCTTCTTCATTCGACATGCCCGAAATTTTTTCAAGTCTCTCGTTCTGAATGGCTATGATTTTATCCAATTCATCATGCTTTCGCTGGAGATGATCTCCCTTGTCCTTGAGGCTCTGCTCAATTTTTTGAAGATCCTTATCCTTCTGATTTATGTGTTCGAGCCGGCGATTCAACTCGACTTCACTCTGTTCGATCCGACGCTTTTTCTTCTCTATGTCTTGTCTTTGCGTCCGTGTTTCGTTCTCAAAATTTTGCTTTAATTTCAGCCATTCTTCCTTCGCATCGAGCATCTTTTGATTCTTTAATGCGGAAGCTTCTTTCTCCGCTTCCGAGACGATTTTTTCAGCAAGTTTTTCCGCACTGGCTACCTTTCCTTGACCGATTCGAGTGCTTAATATCCATCCAAGAAAAAACATCACCAAACTGGTTACCGCTGCGATAATGATGAGCAATGTATCCATATTTCCTCCAATCTATAGAAAACCCCGCATAGAATTGTGGATCACCCTTCGCTCATTTGAAAGGATTCGTCGTTCCTGCGGGGGGGTTATATTCCGATTTGTGATTGTATTGCTCTGGACTGCTTATTCTTCTTTTTTCGATAATTCCTGGTCCAAGAGCGTATTCAATTTCTTTATTTTGTCCTCAAGCTGAGTATGGATATGCTCTTTCTCGGTTCGCTCTCTGAATAATTCGTCCGTTATGTTCAAGGAAGCAAGAATGGCTACTTTAAGGGATGAATCAACACGAACGTTTTTATCCACCTCACGCATTTTTTTGTCTACATAGTCTGCAACGGCTTTAATGTAATTGGCATCTGCTTTTCCGCGAACCGGATAGTCAGCGCCGTAGATTCTCACTTTAAGGACATTTTGATCCGAAGACATCGGAATAATCCTGCAGGATTAATGAAACGACGGAACCTTCATCCTTCTAAAAAGGGAGGGTGAAGTTCCTAAGATTCATTGAATATCTTCAAACTCCTTCAGTTTCAACAACAGTGCTTCTACTTTTGAACGAATACGATCCTGTTTCTCTCGATACATCGTGATCTCAGATTTCATACCCAGAACATCCTCTGATTCTGTTTTCAGTGCCATTAGAGATTTTTCTTTTTCTTCAAAGAGTGTTTGTAATTCCTGGTTCCTGTTCCGCAGTTCCTGATTTTCTTTTTTGTATTCATCCATGAGTGTTAGAATTTTATTGATTTTCACTTCCAGATCCTCTAGGGCCTGGTCTTCCATGAAATCCTCCTTGTGACTCTAATGCTCTTCAGGAACGCAAGCGTGCTGAAAAAGATGCGCTCAGCGCTTCGAGCACAGATGAAACGATAGGATCGACTTCCTCTTCCTTCAGAGTGCGAGTGAATGACAGGAATGTCAACGAGAATGCAACACTCTTTTTTCCTGAAGGTATTTGTTTTCCCCGATAAATGTCGAACAGTTCGACGGATTTGAGCGTCTTCCCCCCCGTGCATCGGATGCATTCCATGAGGGATCCGACAAGTACGCTTTCATCGACGACAACGGCCAGGTCGCGTTTGATTGACGGAAATTTTGGAATCGGAGAATACTTTGTTCGAGAGGTCATCGTCCGTTTGAGGGCACCCACATCGATTTCGAATACGAAAACACGGTTCGAAATATCCCATGCGTCGAGCAATTCCTTCCTCACTTCGCCCAATAAACCGGTCTTTTTGCCAGCACATCTAATATGCAAAGATGTTTCAGGCTTAAGTAAGGTTTTCTTTTCCCCTACTAAATATATTCTTTTTAGTTTAACCCCGAAAAAAATAGACTCTACGACACCCTTGAGATGGAAAACATCCACGCACACATCCTTCTCCCCCCAGAAAG
>JBDRSZ010000466.1:0-4234 GCA_043824415.1 bacterium
AGGAATGCCGCCCTCTCGCCCTCCGGAGCGCGAGCGGTATTCGAGTTCAGAGGCGAAATCGTCACCGTGCCTGAAAAGAAGGGAGACCCGCGAAACCTGTCCCAGACGACGGCCGCCCACGAGCGCAACCCGGCCTGGTCGCCGGACGGGAAATCCATCGCGTACTTTTCCGACGCGTCGGGAGAGTACGCGCTCATCATCCAGCCGCAGGACGGAAAAGGAGAAACCAAATCCATCAAGCTGAGCGGTACCGGTTTCTATAACGCCCTGGCATGGTCGCCGGACAACAAAAAACTCACCTTCGTAGACAACGGCCGCAACCTCTACTGGATGGACATCGCCTCCGAAAAAATCAAGAAAATCGCCCAGGAATCCTTGTACATGCCGGGCGCCTTCGGGAGCATTCGCGGGGCCTGGTCCTCCGACTCCAGATGGGTCGCGTACACCCTGCACACCCAATCGTACTTCCAGCGCGTCTACGTCTACGACACTCAGCAGGATAAATCCCACCCCGTCACGGACGGGCTGAGCGAAGCAACCGAGCCCGTGTTCGATAAAAGCGGGAAATACCTCTATTTCTTCGCCTCCACGGATGCAGGCCCAGTGAAACACTGGTTCGCCCTGTCCAACGCGGACATGGAGATGCGCAGCGGCATCTATCTCGCCTCCCTACAGAAAGAGACGCCCAATCCCTTGGCCAAGGAGAGCGATGAAGAAAAGGGTGCTGAAGAGAAAAAAGACGAGCCCCAGAACAAGGAGAAAGATAGCGGGAAGGACAAGAAGAAAGACGAGGGGCCGAAATCCGTCGTCATCGACTTTAACGAATTGAACGAACGCATCGTCGCTCTTCCTATACCCGATGGACATTACCAGGACCTCCAGGTCGGCGAGGAGGGCCAGGTATTCTACATCGAGACGCCTCCCGAGGCGAGAAGGCCTCAATTCAGACTCCACAAATACGACCTCAAGGAGCGGAAGGATCAGGTCATCCTGACTGGAATCAACGGTTACTTCCTCTCCGCCGATGCGAAGAAAATGCTCACCGTCTCGGATACGACGTGGAGCATCGTCAAGGTCTCGGACAAGATCGAGGCGGGACAGGGGACCCTCAACATCGCAGCCGTCCAGGTGAAGATCGACCCGCAGGCGGAGTGGAAGCAGATTTTCGACGAGGCGTGGCGCATCAATCGCGACTACTTCTACGATCCCAACTACCACGGAGCCGACTGGCCTGCCATAAAGAAAAAATACGCCGCCTTCCTCTCCCACATTGCCTGCCGAAGCGACCTCAACCGCGTCATTCAGTGGATGTGCAGCGAGCTCGTCGTGGGCCATTCGTATCTCGGAGGAGGCGATTTCCTCGCCAGGCCTGGACGCGTCCCTGGCGGACTGCTCGGCGCTGACTATGCCGTAGAAAACGGCCGTTACCGATTCAAGAAAGTCTACGGAGGATTGAATTGGAATCCTGACTTGAGGTCCCCGCTCAAGGAGCCGGGCATAGACGTGAAGGATGGGGAATACCTACTGGCCGTGAACGGAAAAGACCTGCGCCCGCCTGGCAACCTGTACAGCCACTTCGAGAACACGGCCGGCAAAATCATCGAGATCACTGTCGGGCCGAGTCTGGACGGCAAGGATTCCCGCACACTCCAGGTCGTACCCGTTTCAAACGAAAGCGCCCTCCGCAACCGAGACTGGGTGGAGGGCAACATCAAGAAAGTGGACGATGTCACGGGCGGTCGCGTTGCCTACGTCTACGTTCCGAACACGTCGACTGCGGGACACACGTATTTCAAGCGCTACTTCTACCCCCAGACGCACAAAGATGCTGTCATCGTAGACGAAAGGTTCAACGGCGGAGGTTCCGTGGCAGATTATTACATCGACCACCTCCGGCGTCCGTTGATATCTCAATGGAACATGCGCTACGGCGACGACATCATCACACCCAGCGGAACCATCTTCGGACCCAAGGTCATGATCATCGACGAGACGGCCGGATCGGGCGGAGACCTCCTGCCCTGGATGTTCCGGAAATTCGGCCTGGGGAAACTCGTCGGCAGACGGACATGGGGCGGCCTGGTGGGAATCCTCGGCTTCCCCATCCTGATGGACGGAGGGTATGTCAGCGCGCCCAACTTGGCCATCTGGTCGGAGGACGGCTGGGTCGTCGAGAATATCGGCGTGCCTCCCGACATCGAAGTGGAGCAGTGGCCCGCCGAAGTCATCGCAGGTCACGACCCCCAGCTCGAGAAGGCCATCCAAGTCGTCATGGAAGAACTCAAGAAGAATCCGCCCAAAAAATTACAGCGTCCTCCGTATCCGGTCAGAGTAAAGAAATAAGCTAAAAAACGTGGTTCGGCCAGGATAAAAATCCTGGCCGAACTTATTTTACTCAAGCCCTTTATATAATTTCCGTGTTTTCCTCCGTGTTACTCTGTGGTTTATTCTCGATTAGATCACGCTTCATCCCACGGTAACTCCTGACACGACACCCTCATCCCGAACGCCTCCAAATCCTGGACGACCCAATCAAACGGCACATCCATTGGAGACAGCAAACCGGTATTCAATTTGCCCTCCAGAATAAACCGCGCGCCCAGGCCCATCGTGAATCCCACCGTCCTCTGCATGGCGGTGAAACCCGTCTCCAAATCCCGCCGGTCGATGAGCTGGTACACGATGCGTTTTTTCTTCCTGCCCTTCGTTCCTCGGACATCCACCCGCACGAGGGCGATATCCCGCTCGTCGTCAGAAAAACGGAACTGGTCCTGGGATTCTAAGAGTGAAGCCGTGAAGGCAGCCGGAGAGATCATCGTCCTCCCGACGGCGATGGATTCCTCGTCCAAAAAACCGCTCTTGGCCATCTTCTCCCAGAACGCGCAGTGGCCCGGATACCGGCAGGCGTACCGTCCCATCTCTCGGACAGTTTTTTCAAGGCCGAAAATCTTCGCATAATGCGCGCTGTTTCCGTTGGCGTAGCACTCCAGGGACGAACCGATTTCATCGACCGCTAATGTGTGCGTGTTTTCGGGTGCGAAAATGTCCCGGGCGCCAATTTCCACAACGCGTCCCCCGCGGATAACCCAGGCTGGACGCAGGTATGCGCGCATGACCCCGATGGCCGACCAGCTGAATTTGTACTTCAACGGATTGTCCGCTACCTCCAGATCCGGCAGGCCCGCTCCGTACGAATGGAACTCCCAAACCTCGTCCAGTTCGCTCAAGGCACGAGCCCCCAAGATAAGATCGATGCCGGGATCAAGGCCGAACTCGGTCAGAATCGTAATCCCCTTCCGTTTGGCTCCCTCATCAATGCGTTCGATTTCTGCCTTCATCGCCCATATTTTTTTAACATCCTGTTCCCCGGGATTGATATAGTACATACTGCTGACGAGATTCACGCCCAGCGCAGCAGCCACCTTTCCGACAGAAATCGCCATCACACCGGGCAGCGCCTCAACAACCACATCTGCGCCCCTCATCACGGAAGCCAAATCCGATTCGCTCGCCGCATCGATCTGGCGGCTTTTGATCCGATCTCCGGGGTAATTATCTATGACACCATCGATGTCCGATCTGTTATCGGCAACGATGATCTGAACAGCATCCGTATTGTGGACCAGATCGTACAGCGCGGCCTTCCCTTGCATTCCGAGGCCGAGAATGACGATTTTCTTTTCCGACATTCCATCACCTTCCTTTATCCGTATCGAGTATGCAATTTCTTTCTGATGTTAAAAAATCCTTTTAAAAATATACACAAAAATATTTATTGACAAGGTCTTTTTTACTCGACAACGAATCGGATTTCCGATATACACAACCCTTTACAATTCTATGAAGAATGCGTATATTAGGACTCGATATTCTTCAATATCCAATCCGCAACGCTTTCATTGAACGGGAGGAATACCATGACAGAATATACATACTCCGAACTCAAAAAGAAAACTGTTGCCCAACTCAAGGAAATCGCCGCAGGCATTGAGCACGAAGCGGTGAAAGGCTATACGCAGCTGAACAAAGACCACTTATTGAAAGCCATCTGCACAGCCCTGAATATCGAGATGCACGTGCACCACGAAGTTGTAGGTCTCGACAAGACGCAAATCAAAGCCAAAATCAGAGAGTTGAAGAAAAAGCGAGACAAAGCCCTCGAAAAAAAGGACCAAAAACAAACAAAGTCCGTCCGAAAGGAAATCAAGAGCTTGAAAAATCAACTTCGGAATTT
>JBDRSZ010000467.1:0-4353 GCA_043824415.1 bacterium
AGCGGACAATGGTACAAAAGGGTATCTCAGCGTCACCCTGCCCGCCTTAATACATATCCATGCTTGTTTAAGTTTGCTCAGCAGCATCGACCTGTCTCTCTCTTGTCTTTTGCCTTTTGACTTTTGACTTTTAATCCAGACTTGTTTTTTCCCCTCGAAATTCCCACTGTATTCCATGTATACTAAACACAAAGTGGTTTTCGGATTTTTATCGGAGACCTCACCTAAATCCTCTCCTTGAAAAAAGGAGAGGACCACATTGTGAAATCCGAAAACCACTTTGGTTCGACTATATCACTGAATAATCCATACTTCATCTTCTTCATGCCTCTTCAGTCAACGATTTCATTTCTTGATAGGAAAACACAGGCCCATCCTGACACATGTACTTTTCACCGACGCAGCAGTGCCCGCACTTGCCCACGCCGCACTTCATGTGTCTCTCTAAAGTGGAGATGATAGCCTCTTCCGGAAAACCCAGCTTTAACAAATCACGAATCACGAACGGAATCATCACGGGCGGCCCACACACAAAAGCCATCGTGTTGTCAATTTTAATGTCTGCCTTGGGAAACAGCGTCGTGACAACACCCACATTCCCCTTCCATCCATCGTCTCCTCGGTCTACAGTAACCAGAAAATTGACATCAGACCGTTCTTCCCACTGTTCGAGTTCCTTTTTAAAATCCAGGTCCGCGGGCGTGCGGGCTCCGTACAGGATTTTAAAATCGGCGAATCGGTCTCGCCGATCTAGCGCAAAATTGATCAGAGACCTCAGGGGAGCAAGACCGATGCCTCCGGCCACGAACAATAAATTCTTCCCGAACGCCTTCTCGAAAGGAAACCCGTTGCCAAACGGTCCCCGAAGACCGATCTCCGATCCGACTGAGAGCTTATGCAGGGCGCTCGACACGAGTCCCACATTCTTGATGTTGAGTTCCAGGAATCCGCGTCGCGTGGGCGTCGAGGTGATGGAAATGGGGATCTCTCCGACGCCGAACACGGAGACCTCCACAAACTGGCCCGGCCTGTAGTCGAACGCGTCCTGGACATCCACATCCTTGAACCGAATCGTGAAAGTCGTCACATCTCCGGTCTCTTCAACCCTATCGTCGATGACGGCAATTTCTGGAAGATACAGATCCTTCAACGCGTCACCCCTTTTCTGATCTTTTCCACTATGTCCGGCATGCTGATGTTCGCAAAACAAGTGGTGATGCATCTTCCGCAGCCGACGCACCCGTGAGACCCGTTCCGTGCGATATACTGGTACGACAGCTTGTGAAAAAACCGTCTCTTCAGTCTATCCTTCTTCTCAGACCTGGGGTTGTCGCCGCCTGCCATCTTCGTAAATCCTGCGAATGCACAGCTGTCCCACGTCCTCGTCCGATAGCCTTCGTTTTCGCTCACAGGCACATCCACGACGTTGTAGCAGCAGCACGTCGGACAGACGTACGAGCAGCCTCCGCAGTCCTGACACCGATTGCCCAAATTTTCCCAGAGTTCATCGGGGACGGAATCGAGAGTGATTTTCCGAATGGCCTTGCTCAGGTAGGCGCGCGTGTCCCCGAATTTCTGCGTCGCTTTTTCCATGATAAGAATCCGTTGTTTCCCCTCGGATTCTTTGGCCGACCGGAACAGATCCTCGTGCCCGTAGATAATCTTCAGGCCCCGCGCTGATCCCACTTCAACGATGTACTCGCTGCCCTCCATCTGCGTTAATTGGAGGTCGAAACCATTCTTGAGGAACGGTCCTCCGTCGCAGCAGATGCAGAAGCAATCATCTCCGGGTTGATGGCACGCGAATGCGATGATGAATGTATTCGCCCTCCGAACGGCGTAATAATTGTCCTGAAGAACACCCGGCGACAAATCAGACGCCGGTCGTCCGATGGGTCCGCCGCCGAAAAACGCATCCAAAAAAATGAGGGCGTTCACGTCACAGGGCCGTATTCCAAAAATCATACGAACCCGGTCATCGTAGACAGGAGTAATTTTATATCCCTTTACGCCCTGTTCGTAACGAAAAAGCTCCTCAGTTTGAGGGAGAAAAAAACGCTTGGGGGGCAAGACCGTATTCACGTACGTCCAATCCCAGGCCACATCCTCCACCGATTCGATGGGATAAAAAATCACCTCACCGCCATGTCCCGGAATGGGCGCGATGACTTCCCGATCCTCCAAAAACCTGGACATCAGCTTAAAGAGATCATTTCTCTTGATGATACGCAATTCTTCTTCGTAGGCTCTCATAGCTTCTCAACTCTGACTGCACAAAAGAATTCGGCTACTTTCGCTTTGTTGGCAATACTCGGATTGATCAACACCCGCGCTGCTGTTTCTTTGTAGTGGAACGGTATAAAAATCGTCTTTTGCTGGACCATATCCGTTAACAGAGCAGCCGTCTCAATTTCTCCGCGCCGCGAGATGACGCGAACACGCTCCCCGTTCCGAATCTGGAGAGATTCGGCATCTTTCGGATTTAGGGCAGCAAACACATCCGGGTATTCGCGGTTAAGAGTCGCCGACCGCCGCGTCATCGTGCCGCTGTGCCATTGGTAGTAGAGGCTCCCTGTCGTCAGTGTAAACGGATACGTTTCGTTGGGAGGTTCGATCAGCGGGATGTCCTCCACAGGAGTGAAAAACGGCTGCACCCGGCCTTCCTGTGCAACGGGTGAAACGCGTGCTTTTCCTCGACTGAAATAATCCTGATGCAATATCGGTGTTCCTGCATGGCCTTCTCCGATACATGGCCACTGAAGTCCCCACCCCTCGTCCAGTTTATCGTATCGAATTCCTTCGTATATCGGAGTCAACGACGCGATCTCATCCATGATGTCCTTGGAGGAAGAATAGTCCATCCCATACCCCATCCGGTGAGACAACTCGGCAAAAATCATCCAGTCCGGTCTGCTCTGTCCTGGCGGATCGACCGCTTTCCGGACCCGCTGTACCCTCCTCTCCGTATTCGTGAACGTCCCCTCCTTTTCGGCGAAACAGGTTGCGGGCAGAACGACGTCCGCATACTCGGCCGTCTCTGTCAGAAAAATATCCTGGACGACAAGAAACGCCAGGGACCTCAGCGTTTTCTCCACACTCTCGATGTCCGGAGCCGTGATCAGCGGATTCTCACCCACGATGAATATTCCCTTCAACCGGTTCGGCGTCAGCATTTCTAAGATCGAAAGGCCTCTGTTTTTCGGCAGGGAAACATTCCAGGCCTTCTCGAATTTTGACCGACTCGGCCGACTTGTCACAGGCTGATACCCCGTATAAAAATCAGGCATGCAGCCGACATCCAGCACACCCTGGCTGTTGTTCTGCTCCAACAGCGGAAGCAATCCCGTGGCAGGTTCTCCCAGATGCTGCGTGAGTATCGCCAGATTGGCCAGCGCTTTCACGGCGTCCGCGCCGGCGACTTGCTGCGTCAGCCCCGTCGAATAAACAATCATCGCTTTCTCGACTCGCGCATACAAATTGGATGCTTCCTCAACGTCCGCCCGTCTCACTCCAGAGACGTCCTCCACCCTCTCTGTAGTATAAGGTTGAACCATCGATTCTAACTCAGAAAGGTTGGCAATATACTGACCGACGCGTTTCCTGTCAAAATAAGATCCGTTCAGGATGGAGTAAATCATGCCGTTAATGAGAGCGATGTACGTCCCCGGCCTAAGCTGCAGATGAAGATGGGCGAACCGCGAAAGATGTGTTTTTCTGGGATGGATGAGCACGAGTTTCGCGCCACCAACCACGGCATTGATGATCCGAGAACTCACCTGAGGATGCACATCGGAAGGATTCGCGCCCACGACCAGGATGAGTTCGGCTTGTTCCAATTCGTTCATCGAATTTGTCGAAGCGCCGACACCAAGGGCCGACTGCAGTCCGGGCAGCGTCGCCGCGTCATAGATATTCCCACCGTTATCGATGTTGTTCGTCTGGAGCACGGCTCTCGCAAATTTCATCAAGACATAGTTGTCCTCATTCGTGCATTTGGCCGAGGCGATCACACCCAGACGCTTATTCCCGTATTTCGACCGGACATCGTTCAGCTTTTCCGTTACGAAATCGAGCGCCTCGTCCCATTCTGCCTCCCTGAAACGGGCGCGTCCCGATTTCAAATTGCTCTTGACTTCTTCATCCACGATGCGTATCAAGGGCTTCGTCAACCGGTCGGGATGCTGGATGAATTCATAGGAATGCCATCCTCTGGCACACAGTCTGCCTCTCGATACCGGATGTCTCTGAGAGGGCGTCACACCCGTCACCCTTCCTTTTTCCACCTGCAGATACATCCCACAACCGCAGCCACAGAACGGACATGTCGTAAGCACATCGATCATCTAAATCATC
>JBDRSZ010000468.1:0-8062 GCA_043824415.1 bacterium
CGAATATATAAATCAAGCGTAAAAATTGGTCTCAATATCAAATAAAAAAGCCGAATGTGAGATAGACGAAGTCAACCTCTTCAATTCAGCATTCACATGAATTCGCTAATAATCACATTTGCGCTCCCTAAAGTCTGCTAATCGCCTCTCCCATGAGACAAATAGATTCCTTTAGATCGGAGGCAGTTATTCTACTCCAGAAGTATAAATTTTTATTTTGAATAAATCAAGGAAAATTTTCTAAATCTATTATTTAAAAGCTTTGTCGGGGCGGTCAGATTCGAACTGACGGCTTCCTGCTCCCAAAGCAGGCGCGCTGACCGGACTGCGCTACGCCCCGATATGCTTGAAAGACTCTTGCCGAATGGTCGCGGCAATATTTCGAAACGCTTTTCCCCTGTGGCTGATTCTGTTTTTCTCGTCCCTCGACATCTCCGCAAACGTTTTCTTCGCTTCGGGCACGTAAAAAAGAGGATCGTAACCAAATCCTTTATCGCCTCGGTATTCAGAAAGAATCATCCCCTCGCACGTACCCTCCGCCCATTTATCCTCACTCCCATCGACCAGGACGACAACACATTGAAACCGTGCCGAACGTTTTTCTTTCGGGATGTCTTTCATAAAATGCAGTAGTTTCTCGTTGTTATCTCGATACGTCGCTCCCTCTCCCGCAAACCGGCTCGAAAGGATACCCGGCGCTCCTCCCAACACATCCACCTCCAAACCGCTGTCATCGGCCAAAGAAACCATTCCCGTTACACGAAAACAAGCCTGCGCTTTCTTTCGTGCATTGGCCATAAAAGTCTCTCCGTTTTCCTCAATCCGTTCAGTCCCAGGAAAATCTGCAAGGGAGAGCAATTCCAACGGCTCTCCCTTTAAAATCTCCCTGATCTCCGCGATTTTATCCATATTCCGCGTCGCTAACACGATTTTTCGTGGATCCATCATCATCGAATCCGCTCTGCGATGATTGATCAGCCTATGATCTCCGCTTCATTGCACTTGCACACCCTCACAAGTTTATTCTTGAATCGCCAGGCTGTCGTTTTTTCCGAACGTTCCGAAGTGACCAATTTCACGGTCGCTATCGATTCGCCGCATTTCGAGCAGTGTTTTGATAAATCCTGTGCCGACTTCGCCATCTTATCCGCAAAAGTCTTTATTTTCGCCATCTATCATCCTCCAAAATATTTGAAATAGATAAATACAATTTCAATGTGTTCTCTTCATTCAACTCGATGCACAGAGATCCCTGGATTTGTCGTGGTTCTGCTGCCCCTTGAGCTGTCGCAGGAGTCTGTGCCGTTTCAGCGACATCTTCAACGGAACCGCCAATGCTGCGAGTACTTCTTTCTCCTTCTCACCGTATTCGTTCACAGATCGGCTCTCCAGATTCAGACAGCCCCAAGCGCCCTCTCCGCTCCCCAAGGGAATTCCCAGAAATGAGTGCATCCCATGTTTCGAATCTTCGTTTCGCGCATATCGAGGCCGTACGTAATCCCCTTCTTCCATATCCCCGATAATCAGAGGAGCGTTTCGTTTCATGATCCAGCCGTTCAATCCTTCATCCAGAGGAAATCGGAAACCCTTATCGAAAGAACCTACCTGACCCATAGCATAACGAACAACACCCTCCTCTCCTTCCTTCACGCACAGACTGAATCGCTCAAAAGAAAACACCTTTTTAACGACTTGTACAAATTCAGAGATGACGCTATCCTCATCAGCTGCTTTTTCAAGTGCTTTCTCAAGATGTAGATGCATTCTGTAGATCCGTTGCTCACTCTCCCATTTCAATCCTTTGTGACACATAGCCATCACGCGGGTGATGAGTTCCCCGTATTTGAGGAGAAAATCAGCGTCCTCCTCACTAAAGCTGCTCGCAGCACGACTCCCCACAGCCAGAACACCCAACGTGTTATTTTCCCAGAATAGAGGAACGCCCGTGAACGAACGTATTTCCGAATCAGGGACTCCTTCAAACACTGTTTTAGCGGGCAGATTCGCTTCAAGTATGGGCATCCCCTGCTTCGCAACGCGGTCGATCAAGCCTCCTTCGCGTGTAGAGACGCCTCCGTCTAAAAATCCATCCTCGCTCTCTCCCATCTGGAATTCGATTCTGCCCTGGGCTTTCTTCAAATAGAAACCCGCATAAGAAGCGACGAACGCCCGACGGACCACAGATAAAAACTCATGAACATACCTTCGAAAAGTATCTCCAAATCCGTCTCCTGTCCCATTAAAGCCCCCTGGCGGAGCTGCTATTCCATGCAGTGTCTTCTCATCCTTTTTGGACTCTGCGAGATCATCCCGTTGCGACACGGGAGTGATAAAAACAGAATACAATACGAAAAATATAAAAAGAAAAAGTATGCTTTTACACAAGATACCCAACCATAAATTCCGTGAAATCGGAACAAAAAAACCGATGCCCACGGCAATAAATAGGAGGATTAAAATCCAAAGCTGCATCTGCTTTTGAAAAAGCAATCTCAACGATTCACTCCATCGGTGACTGCATAAACGGCATGTGATAATTTAACAAAATACGCTACAAAGTCAATAAGAAAAACCCCGAGTCTTGATATTCAGAACCCGGGGCTTGTTTACAAATGACGCGAAAGAGCGCTGCTACTGCAAGGGTTGAATCATCCTTCAACAATTATCATTCTTAGCGTTTCTGTCTATCCTTGTGCATTCTCGTCCATGGAAGAGCATCGATCCGAACGGTTCGAGACGACTCTTTTCCTTCCTTGAGTAGAGTAAATACCGTGTCACGGTTTGGTCTCATTTGACTCGCTTTACTCGCCAATTCCTTGGCGCTATGAATGGACTGTCCCTCGAAGCCGATAATCGTATCCCCCACACAAATTTCAGCGCGATCCGTCGGCCCGCCTGGAACCAACTCGACAACACGTACAGCTCTCCCAAAGCGTTCGTCACGGATATCCTCCACGGACATCCCCACCCATCCCCGTCGGGTGTCCAGCGATTTTAACACATCATCGACCACACCCTTAACAACCCCAATCGGAAGAGCAATTCCCAGCGTATTCGTATCCCTCTCATTCCTTTTACTTTCAACGACGCGGCCGACCAAAACGCCGACAACTCGCCCCTTTTCATCAAGGACAGGACTGCCGATACTTCCCGGAGGGATCTGGATACTCAATCCCAGCATTCCGTCCTCCCGTGTCCCCAAATACGTCCCCAATGTGATCGAAGGAAATACACCCAGAGAATTTCCGATAACAGTTAAACTCGCCCGCATGGTCAATTCGGAGACATCTCCCAAAGCGATAGATGAAAGATCATCGCACGGAAATTTGAGCACGGCGATGCCTGTGATGTCATCTTCCAGAACCATCCATGCAGCGCCGCTCCGACCATCCGACAGCGTCACAATGATGCTGTCTCCCCCCTCAACGACACATTGACGCGTAACGATAAAACCATCTTTATTATACACAAATCCCGAGCCGACCCTCCACCATGTTTTCGATTGATCCGAGACAAAAGTCTGAACACTGACCACACAAGCCCGAGCTTTCTTCACATATTTTGCCATTTCCCATTCGCTATCTATTTGGGAAAATGCACGCTTATTCATCTGCGATAGCGACACATCTCCCATCATAAAAATAACGATGGAAACAACAAAGTATCCCCTTCGAACCATACGGCTATCCTTAAAAACTGACTTTCGTCAGTCGGCTGCGTACCTCATCCGCGTTCCTCCCTTGGAGCAACGAATCATCTTTGGCGATTCTCTGTCCGTTCTCATTGTCAGTACGAGATACCGAAACTCGGTTCGGGAAATCATCCATCACATACTGTACTTGGCCTTCGATTTCTTCGCCTGATGGACCGGAGGAACGGGATATTTCCGCTTCGCTTCCTCGAGAGTGGAACAACGATGTATTCTGATCCACGATCCAAAAACTCACGATCAAAGTGACCAATGTAAACCCCATGGCAGGAATCCACCGCCTCGTCAGATAGGATGAAGTGAACACTGTCTTTCTTCTGCCGGCCAGCTCTCTTCGGATGTTCTCCCGAAGAAGCAAGTGAAAACCCTCAGAGGCTTTCACGTCCGGAAGTTTTTTTAGTTGAAGTTTCAAAAGCCGCACGCGATTGATAAGATGAGCGCACTCAGGGCATTCGTCAAGGTGGAGCTTTAGTTCCTTCCTGCGAAGGGTATCCAGTTCACTATCAACGAAGTCGAATATGCTTTCTCTGTACCATTGACAAGGACCCATAGGCGATCCTCCAGCTTATTTATCTAAAAGATGCTGTAACCGTTTCTGCAATCGTATCCGTCCTCTGTTCACGCGAGATTTCACCGTTCCGATGGGTATATGCAAAATCTCACTGATCTCTTCGTAGGAAAACTCCTGAATATCCCTTAGCACGACCACCTCCCTGAACTTAACCGGTAGATCCTCAATCTCCTTCTGGATCATCTGTCCCTTCATCTCTCCATCCACAGTCCGTTCCGGAGATGAAAAAAGATCCGGCAAATCATAATCTTTATCCTGATATCCCATATGGCTCAACGACAGGAGCTTTCTTCGACGACGACGTCTCAACTCCGTCTTGGCCAGATTGCCCGCAATCGTATATATCCATGTCGAAAACTTTGCGATGTTCCGGTAAAGATGTTTATTCTTGAAGACACGAAGAAACGTTTCCTGAATGACATCCTCTGCATCGATACGGCTGCCTAAAAAGTGGTAAACAAAATTAATGAGTGGATCCTTGTATCGGTGCACTATCTGTTCGAAAGCGTATACGTCTCCATTTTGGAAACGTATAATGAGTTCTTCATCTGTGGGGATAGATCGAACCCCTGTTTTCTCAGATCTTTCGTTCGATTTATCTAACAAACTCTGCTCCAAAAAGTTCCAGGAATTTTTTACTGAGATAAGGAAAACATCGCACCCGATCCGGTTCGAACCACGTCATGAACGGCTAACGTCATCGCTAAAAGGGGAGTCATTTTCCCCGTTTTAATGTGCAAGTCGGCACGGAGCAACACACGTATCGCCGATTCAAGTTCCGCGGCTGAAAATCTCTGCGCCTGGTCCAAGTACAGCCGGGAGAAATAGGGACGAAGATTCAAACGCTTCGTCACTTCAGCCTCTGGAACCCCTCCATCCATCATTGCACGAATACACATTAAAAGCGACACGCGCCGACACATATCCACGATCAATCCGACGGGAGATTGTCCCTCTTCCATCAGACGCTTAAGCGCTGTAAACGCCGCCCTCAAATCTCTCTGTCCGACAGCATCCGTAAGATTCCACGTATTGTATTTGCGCGAGGAACCCACGACGGCGCTGACTTCTTCCAGTCCGATCTGCTTTGTCCCCCACGAAAACGTCATCAATTTTTCCATCTCGTTCGTCAATGTCCATAGAGACGTTCCCACATTCTGTACCAAAAAAGTCGCCCCTTCATCCGACAGTGCCGTTCCTCTCTCTTGAAGATACCGTTTCACCCACGCGACGGCTTGATTCTCGTACAGAGACTTGCACTCCACCCATCGGCTGTGCTTGACAAGAGAAGCATAGAAACTCTGTCTGCGGTCCACTTTCTCAGCTGTTAAAATCAAACAGGTCGATTCCAGTGGATTCTGGACATATTCGGAGAGACGCTTCTTATCCGAGGGGGATAGCTTCTGTACGGACTTCAGCACGACGACGCGTTGCTCTGCCATCATCGGAAAAGAGGATGCCAGCGCGACCACCGTCTTCCCGTCCGTCTCTTCTCCCATCAGAATGTCATAATTGAAATCCTTTGTCGATGGCTCCGTCCCCCGTTCCACGAGTCTGCGCACCAAATCCTCGATAAGGTAGATCTCATCTCCGAAGAAAAAATAAACCGGCCCTAATTTACCACTTTCGATCTCCCTGATGACCTCTCGGTATTCCAACGCTTCAGAATCCTTTCTTCAGTCTGATGAATTCACAAACCACGGACGAACACAGAGTAAAACACAGAAATTAAAAACATAGTCAAATTGATTTATGATGGTGTTTCAGATTATTTCATGTGAATTCATTTCATTTGAATTCAATGTTTTCTCTTTATCTGTGTTATTCCGTGTTGATCTGTGGTGAATAATTCATGTTAGCTGCTTATCTTCGACGTTTTCGGTGTTCAATTTCGAAAACAACCTCCGAATGGAAAGAGGTATATTGAAGAAAAGGTCGAACACACCGTGCTCTAAAAGAGCCCCCCTTTCGCCAAACACGGGAACGATATGTACGATATTCGTGGCCCAGCGTCCCGCCATGAAGCGCGCCAGAAAAGGATACTTCGTCACCATTTGAAGAGGGAATCCCAAATACCCGATGTAATGCCAGAAAGAGACCAAGGCTGCGATCCAGTAATTTTTGATGCTCCGGTCCCTCACCATCAGATAGACGACATAACTTCCACGGACCAGGGAACCAGGAGAGACGGGAAGAAGTTGGATAAACGTCAGGACTGCTGCTGCATAGACCACCGATTCCGCCCAAGAGTTGCCGTATCTCAGCATCGTAAAAATGGCAACCATCACGAAAACAACCTCCGACAGGGGCAGCGTGCACACATGCACCGCCATGGCCTTTAGATAGACCTGTATGTAAGGATCCTTGATGTGATGGACGATCCGGTTTGCTTCATCCGTAGAGAGCATGCCGTCTTCACGCCCTTCCTTCACCATATCCAAGAGCCATTTCTCGCGGAAAGCCTCATCGAAATACAGTCTCAAAGGATACGTGATCACATACTTCACCCGATCCCAAGCATAATCGGATTCTGCGATAAACCGATGCCATTTCGACAGCAACCAGCCCCATACGAATCGCTGCATCCAGAAACGGACGGGTCTATCCAACAGGCGAGTCGTCCTTGCATCGCTCGAACGGCCGTCCCTATGCCAGCAGGTAAGAATGACCGCCTGCTTAGCATGAAGCGTTCGCCCAAGATATTCACGTTCCGTCAGGCAGCGTCGAACATGGTCGGCATACCGTCTGTTTCCAACCAGTCGAAGGATGGTCTTGCCGATAAAAGGCAGCGTATCCAACGTGAGAAAAAATATCAGTCTGAGGGGCGACATAAGCAGCCGTTCTTCACTCCTCTCGTCGATCAATCCACGCACACGCCAGCTCTCCGCAGTCGCGGAGACGATCCGTCTGCCCAGGCCCGGATCTGTTAAAATCCGCGTACCGTGATGCGTGACGTCGGGCAGCGACGACCGATAAACTTCCTCTGCTTCCTTCAATTCTTCCAGCGCCGGAAGCAAATCTTCAAACTCGGACCGATGCGAACGCACAAACCGTTCCAGTCGATTCACATCCCCGCGGTCGAACTGAACGAGGTTCCCCCGACCCATGCCTTCGAAGATCAATTTAACGTCCGCCGGACTCATCGGCAGGACGGGAAGCAGAACGAGCCCGGCCCGGAAATCGATGGCCGTCAGACTGTCTGAACAGGCTTCGCCGGCATCCAGCCTTTTGAGGACGTTCGGCTGGCTCTTCGCCGTCCACCATTCGTACTGACGGGCAAACTCGTACGCCCCCATGTCGTGGCATAGGTGAACCATTCGTCTCATGAAGAACCGCTTAGCCGAATACTCGGACGCGTCCGTCCTTCTCTTCTTCCGCTGAAAGACCCGATCATCGATTTCAAACTTCCAGTTGCGTCCCTCGACCCACTCGTTGATCTCCCCCCAGCTCTGAATCCGTGCATCAAAAAACGTCCCGTAGGAATCGACAGCCGCCTTCTCCGTACCAAAAACGAGAGAGGCTCCCCGCCGGATCAGCTTCTGCCACAACACGCCGGTCCGGGCCGCAGCGCTCTGCACCTGGGGTAAAAAATAACCTTGAAAAGCGATGCGGTACAAGAGATTCCGAAACCGGAGCGCAAAACCCGAAGGAGGCTTGCCAATCTTCACGGCATACCGTTCTCCTTTCCTCAAGCCTTCGATCGTCCCGCCCGACGATTCGATCCCTACAATTCTCACGCGGTAGACCTGACCCGCAAAACCACCGCCCACGAACCGTTCGAT
>JBDRSZ010000469.1:0-20267 GCA_043824415.1 bacterium
TTCGAACGAGCAAGGATGTGTCATCGTGTTTTCTCCCACGATTCTCCGACTGGACACGTTGATCCTGAACGGCAAACGCTATCAGAATGTCGATTTCCGCATGGCCAGTCCTACGGGCGCTCCGGGCGACCCGATGCTCCCGTGCCGGGTCGTTGTCGTCGGCGTTCCCCCGAAGGGGAATGTTCGCGTCTCCGTGGAAGCGTCTGATTTTGTGGAGATGGCGGGCATCCGGCTGCCTCCGGTGCCTCTTCTCAACAAGGAAGACGGACTGCCGGTTGAGGTTTACGAGGAGGGGCCTGCTTATAAGGGGGAAGGTTTTCTTCCTGATAAATTTTTCGAAGCGGAAGCGCCGGCTTATTTTGGGAATGTTCGAGTCGTCCGCATTCTTTTATTCCCCATCCAATTCGATCCGGCGGGAAATCGGACTCGTGAGTACAGACGGATCGTTCTCAGAGTGGATTTTGAGGAGCGGGGGGTCGGTGGTGGTGGTGTGGAAGAGATGAGGATGGAATCTGTCTACCGGAAGGCGGTCATCAACTACTCGGAAGCCCGGAAGTGGACCGTCAGACCCGAGAGGGATCTGATGAAAGACAGGCGTTCTCTTCAGGCCGGGATTCGGTATAAAATACCCGTGTCTCAGGAGGGCGTGTTCAGGGTGACGGGAAATTTCCTCCAGGGCCAGGGCATAGACATCGGGGCGATCGATCCCACGACTCTGAAAATCTACAACAACGGGGGCCGCGAGCTTCCGAGGGATGTGGGCACGCTCCGGCCGGACAGCCTTATGGAGAGTCCGATTCTCGTATCCGGCGCGGATGACGGCCGTTTTGACGGGTCCGATTATCTTCTATTTTACGGAAAGGGCGTGAAAGACTGGGCGTACGACTCCGAAGAGCAGCGGTATAAGCATTACATCCATCTGTACACAGAACAGAATGTCTACTGGCTTGTTTTCAACGATGGCGTTGCCGGGCGCCGCATTCCTTCCGCCTCTCCTCTTTCAGAAGAAGGAGCGCAGAAAACCGTCACATATCGAGATCGTATTTTTTTCGAGAAAGACATCTCCAATCCTCTGATGGGCGGCATCCACTGGTTTGGGGACGCTTTCGAGAACGGGGATACGAAGTCGTACGACGTGATGCTCTCCGGGCCTGTTTCGGGCGAACCGATAGCAGTCCGTTTTCGGCTGAAGGGCGCCAATGTAGGGGCGCACCTTTTTGCTGTGAGATTCAACGATGCTTTGATCAAGACCGTCCAGCTTTTTGGGACGTCATTTGCCCAGGAGGATGCGGAGTTTACGGGAGGAGAACGGCAGGGTTTGAATGCTCTCTCTTTCGACTATTCCGGCTCCGGCTTGGGCCAGATGGCGTACCTGGACTGGTTTGAGGTGGAATATAGCCGGACACTCATGGGATCGAACGGACGGCTACGTTTTTTTTCACCCGATGAGACGGGTCTTTACGATTATCATCTTTCGGGATTTGTGGGAGAACCCGTGGTGCTGGATGTGACGGATGTCTCAACCATTCGTCGGATGGTTCTCAGATCGGTTTCAGACGGATGGGCTTTCGTCGATTCAGCTGCGGCGGGAAGTCCCAAACGGTACGCGGCCGTTCAGGGATCGGGCCATGTGTCGCCTGCGAACGCTTCACGGGATGAGGTTTCGTCCCTCAGGAATTCGGCACAAGGCGCGGACCTTCTCATCGTGACGCACAAGGATTTCTACGATCAGGCGCTCCGGCTCAAGGACTTGAGGGAAAATGAAGATTCCCTGTCCGTTTTTATCGCAGACATCCAGGATGTGTATGATGAATTCAGCTGGGGCCTTTCCGATCCGACCGCTGTCCGGGATTTTGTGAAGTATGCCTACGAACGCTGGACGACAAGACCCTCGTACCTTCTCCTCTTCGGAGACGGAGATTACGATTACCGAGACATCCTGCCGTATCCGAGTGAGAATCGTGTTCCTGTATTTGAGTATGATGGATTGACGGAAAGCGGCTCGCGGGCATCGGACGACTGGTTTACGACCGTAGCCGGCAATGACTCGGAGATGGATCTGGCCGTGGGAAGGCTGCCGGTTCAGACGGTGTCCGAGGCAAGGCGTGTCGTGGATAAGATCATCGCGTACGAAACCAAACCGATTTTGGGCGATTGGAGGAGTCTCGTGACGATGGTCGGGGATGACGAGAAGTCCCGGTACGGAGACGAGAACGAGATCACCCACACGAGGGCTTCCGAGCACATTGCCGAGAACGTAATCCCCCCTCTTTTCAATTTTAATAAGATCTACCTGACCGAATATCCCGAAGAGATCACTTTGGAAGGCCGACGAAAACCTAAGGCCCGCGACGACCTTTTGGAGCAGATCAACCGAGGCACGCTTTTGGTGAATTATATCGGACACGGAAATGAGTACCTTTGGGCCCATGAACATATTTTCGAGCTGTCGAGGGATCTGCCCACCCTTCGGAATGAGGGGCGTCTGCCGCTTATCTATGCCGCTACCTGTGCGTTCGCCAAGTACGACGATCCAGCCGAGCAGAGCTTTGCCGAAGCGCTCCTTAACGCAGAGGATGCAGGAGCCATAGCCGTCATTGCCGCTTGCCGATTCTGCAGCGCGCCTCCCAATGAAGCGTTGAACGAGGCATTCATGGAAACTCTTTTTTCGGAATCGGGTCCGACGGAGAGGCTGGGAGATGCGTTGCGGGCTGCGAAACTCGTGGTTACGAACAGGGTTAACAACGAGATGTATCATATTCTGGGGGATCCGACGATGCGGTTGGGCACTCCGATGTATCGCGCTGCATTCACGAGCATGCAGCCGGACACGTTCAAAGCGCTGAGTGTTGTTCAGGTCGAGGGACGGGTTGAAAAAGACGGAGAGCTCTGGGCGGATTTCAACGGTAGGATCGTCTTGAAAGCATTTGATTCGAAGAAGGAAAAAACGTACACGACGCAGTATGGCACAGGCTTGTCGTACCGACTTCCAGGAAATGCCCTGTTCCGCGGGGAGGTTACGGCAGAAAACGGGCTCTTTCGAATCTCCTTTATCGTGCCGAAAGACATTTCCTACGGAGGATACGCAGGGAGGCTTCATAGCTATTTTACGGACGGACAGAATGACGGAGGCGGGTATCGGGATGGCATCAAAGTAGGCGGCAGCGCCGATCTTGTGGATACGGAGGGACCCGAGATTACACTGTTTTTCACGGGACAGGAGAATTTTGTCTCCGGCGACATGGTGTCGGAGAAACCGGAGTTGACGGCTGTGATACGGGACGACAAGAGCGGCGTCAATATTACCGGAGAGCTCGGCCACAAGATCATGCTGACTGTCAACGGGAGGGAAAAAGACGATGTCACGGAGTATTTCCAGTACGATGCGGGCAACTACCTCGAGGGAAGGCTTCTCTATACGTTGTCCGACGTCGGCGAGGGAGAACACGATCTGATCATGAAAGCATGGGATAATGCCAATAATTCGTCAGCGCAGTCTTTGGTATTCAGCGTGGTCCATAGAGGAGAATTGCGGCTGGAAGATGTGTTGAATTATCCGAATCCTGTCCGATCGTCCACGCATTTTACTTTCAAGCTGAGTCAGGATGCTGAAGTCGAGATTAAGATGTTTACGGTGAGCGGCAGGCTTATCCGGCGGATGGACGGGGTTCTCTGTGAGCCGGGATTCAACATGATCTACTGGGACGGGAGGGATGAAATGGGAGATGAACTGGCCAACGGTGTCTATCTGTATAAAGTGATTGCCCGATCCCGGGTTGACGGAATGGATTTGAAAAAAGAAGTGATCGAACGATTGATGGTCATGCGGTGAGGCACCCGCATAGCCCATTTAAAATTAACAATAAACAGGGATTCATCTCAGCAGCTATCGAAGGAGATAAAAAACGTTGTACAGCGATACCGTGAAAGATCATTTTTCCAACCCCCGAAATGTGGGAGAACTTGAAAATCCCGATGCGGTGGGCACGGCGAAGAACGAGGCGGATGGCGATCACGTGCAGCTTCATTTACGGGTTGAAGGCGGAAGGATCAAGGATGTCAAGATGAAGGTTATGGGATGCGTAGCAGCCATCGCTTCGACGAGCATGCTGACGGAGATGGTGAAGGGGAAATCCGTGGAAGACGCGCTCGCTGTCTCCGGGGAGGCACTGGTGGATCGTCTTGGAGGACTGCCCGAGCGGAAAGTTCACTGCTCCCTGACGTGCATCGACGCTCTTCAAAAAGCCATGGGTGAAGAAGAAACATAAAAATTCAGTTTGTTTCGGGCGTTGATCATCTAATCTGAAGCATTCACCACGGATTACCACGGAACAGCACAGACAAAAAGCATCGGGTAAAGATGAAAAGAATTTATACAAAATCATCTGTGTTACTCCGTGTTCATCTGTGGTTTGTTAATTAATCAGAATAAAAAGAGGTGTGCGATGAAGAAATGGTTCGTCATTTTCTGTGGAATCCTGTGTGTGATGACGTCTTCTTTTGGGCAAGCGCCGAATCCGGAGTCCTTTTTTGGATTCCGTCCGGGGGCGGATTACAAGCTGGCCGGATGGGAGAAGATCGTTGCGTATTTTCAGATTTTGGACGAGAGCTCGGACAGGATTCGGGTCGAGGAACTGGGAAAGTCTACCCAAGGGAATCCTTTTATCATGGCGGTGATTTCGAGTCAGGAAAATCTCGACGGAATCGAAGAGATCAGGCAGGCAGCCAAACAGCTGTCCGACTCGAGGGGGTTGAACGATGAGAGGGCGAGGGTGCTGGCCCGGGAGGGTAAAATCATCGTCCTCATTACCTGCAGTCTGCACGCCAGCGAGGTCGGGGCCGCTCAGATGGCGCCCGAACTGGCGTACGATCTCATCACGAACGATACGCCTGAGAATCGGATGATTTTGGATAACGTTATTTTTCTTTTCGTTCCATCGTTCAACCCGGACGGCCTCATCATGGTGAAGGACTGGTACGATGAGTACGTCGAGACTGAATTTGAAGGAAGCTATATGCCCTGGCTGTACCAGCTCTATACGGGCCACGACAACAACCGCGATGCGATCATGCTGACGCAGGCGGAGTCGAAGATGGTGAATGGAGTCCTGTACAGTGACTGGATGCCTCAGGTCTACTTAGATATGCATCAGATGGGGAATGGAGGAGCACGCATTTTCGTGCCTCCGTACATCGATCCGCTGAATCCCAACATCGATCCTTTGATCGTCTGGCAGATGGCACTATTCGGCGAGGGGATGGCTTTGGATTTGGAAGCGCAGGGAAAATGGGGAGTCGGAACCAGCCATCTGTTCACCGGATGGTGGCAAGGGGCTTTTCTGATGACTGCGTGGTGGCATAACACCGTGGGGTTGTTAACGGAATTGGCCAGCTGTAAAGTGGCGACACCCATCTTCCAGGACAAGGGGGACTTGCGCGGCGGCGGGCGCGGGTTGCCTTCCTATCAAAAGCGGATGAACTTTCCCCATCCCTGGCCCGGCGGATGGTGGCGGTTGAGAGACATCGTTGAATACGATTTTATCGCAGCCAAGTCCGTCCTTCAGACAGCCGCGCGGAATCGTGAAAAGGTCCTGTTTAACCGCTATCTGATGGGAAAACGGGCTGTAGAAGCAGGCGTGAAAGAACCACCTTATGCTTTTCTCGTCCCGCCAGATCAGAGAGACAAGGCCACCGCTCTGAAAATGATGGATGTCCTGATGATGGGGGGTGTAGAGGTCCATCGTGCCGATCATTCTTTCACTGCGGACGGCGTTCCGTATCCGGCGGGGACTTTCGTCATCCTGATGGCGCAGCCGTTTCGCGCCTTCGCGAAGGATTTACTCGAACCGCAATCGTATCCGGACTTGAGGGAATCCGAGGAGGGACTGCCCATTCAACCTTACGATGTGGCCGGATGGACACTGCCCTTCCAGATGGGCGTCAAGGCCGTTGCCGTGACGAATCGCTTCGATGCGGGGCTGGAGAAGCTGTCGAAAATCCAGATTAACGGGAGCGATGTGCCCAAACGTTCAGGGTTCGGGTATGTTCTGTCTCATTCGGAGAACAACAGCTTCATCGTCACAAACCGTCTGTTGAAGCAGGGAGCTCAGGTTTACTGGGTATCCGATCCGGTCTCTGTGAACGGCCATGAGACGGCTCCCGGCGCCGTTTTGATTCCTGCACGGCAGAGCGACATCGAAAGTAAGCTTCGGACGGCCATCGAAGGTCTGCTGGTCACAGTCAAAAATATCCAAAAATCACCCAAAGGGAATGTTTACCGATTGAATCCCGTCCGTTTAGGGATGTATAAACCTTGGATGTCGAGCATGCACGAGGGATGGAGCAGATGGCTGCTGGAGCAGTATGAGTTTCCCTACAAGAACATCCTCAATGAAGAATTGCGCGCAGGGAATCTGATCGAACGGTATGACGCGATCTATATTCCGGATATCTGGGCGGAGGGTATCCTGAAAGGCCGGGAGAAAGGGACAGTTCCGCCCAAGTATGCTGAAGGAATCGGCGACATCGGATTGACCCACCTGAAGCGGTTTGTCGAAGCCGGAGGCACTTTGATTGCGATGGATTCTTCGTGCGATCTTCTGACCGGAAATTTGGGACTGCCTGTGGCGAATGTTTTAAAGGATGTTGATCGGAAAGATTTCTTCTGCCCCGGATCCATCCTTCGAATGGAGTATGATGTCAATCATCCTGTGGCGTTCGGCATGGACGAGGAAAGCGTCGCGTTCTTCGCACAGAGTCCTGCTTTTAAAATCATTCCCAATTTTCGAGTGGAAGCCCGAGTGCTGGCAAAGTATCCGGAGAAACAGCTCCTGATGAGCGGGTTTCTTTTGGGTGAGTCCAAGATCGCTGACAAGGCAGCGATCGTAGAGATACCGATAGGGAAAGGCCGCGTCGTGCTCATCGGATTTGATGCAGTAAATCGGACTCAGGCCCACGCCACGTTCAAAGTGCTGTTCAACGCGATCCTTTACGGAGGAGCGGTTTTGACGGAGTTGTAGATTTCTGAGGGAAATGGGATATACTGGCGAAAAATTGTCTGCTTCAGAAGTGGAGAAAGACCGCTACTTCACTCTTAGAGTTCGTGCTTCCCGGGAGATGAAAGTTAAAGGCTCGCGGTTCATCGGTTATGCGGGTCCGATAAGGGATCGTGAGGAAGCGGAATCGGTCATCCGTGAAATATCGAGAAAACACCATGATGCCACGCACAACTGCACAGCCTACCGGCTGGGTGCGGGCGACGCTTCGTTTTTTCGATTCAACGACGACGGCGAACCGGCGGGAACGGCGGGAAGGCCGATTTTAGGAGCCATCGACAGTCGGTCGTTAACGGATGTCGTCTGCGTTGTCGCCCGGTATTTCGGGGGTACGATGCTGGGTACGGGAGGGCTGGCGAGGGCCTACAGCAAGTGTGCGGGAGAGGTACTGGATTGCGGCGATAAAATCGAACGATTCCTGACTGCTTCTCTCCGAATTATGTTCGATTATGATTTGACGGGCGCGGTTATGGGTCTGATTGCCAGATACGACGCTACCGTCGAAAGGACTGTATACGGAGCAGAATCGGAAATCGTTTTACGGGTGCGACAATCCAAGACTGAGGATTTCGAACGAGAATTGTTGAACACCACAGGAGGAAGGGTGAGGGTTTTCAGGGAGGAGGTGGCAGATCGTTAGTATTGTCTTGTTTCTGACAGCCCTGCTCTGTTCCGCATTTTTTTCAGGAGCAGAGACGGCTATCATTTCGGCAAGGCGCATCCAGCTCGAGGTGTGGGTGCGACGCGGTGTCAGGGGAGCGCGGAAGGCTCACGAATTCCTCCACTATCCGGAACGCTTTCTGACAACGACGCTCGTCGGAACGAACATTGCCAACGTAGCGGCTTCTTCTTTAATGGCTTTCTATTTGGAGCGATACTTGAGCGGGTTTGCTATCACGGCAGTGAGTGTGCTGGTTCTCCTCTTTTTCGGAGAGAGCCTTCCCAAGTCGATCGCTCGGGAGCGGGCGACGTCCTTCACATTGCGCGCTTCTTTTTTTCTCCGGTTTTTTTACAGAGTCCTGTATCCTCTCATCTGGACTGTGATGAAGCTGTCACAGTGGCTGCTTAAGATTTTGGGTTTGGAGGGCGGAAGCGTGAAACGTTTTTTCACGCGCGAAGACTTGGATTTACTCGTCCAGGAGGGAGAGCGCGCGGGCATCGTGAATGCCGAAGAAAGAAGGCTGATTTCGCGTTTTATTATTCGGGGAAATGAGAAAGCGCGCGATGTGATGATTCCCCGCACAGAAATGGCCGTGGTCAAGATGGATGAAGCGATGGGAAAAGTGTCCCGTGTTTTTGAGAAGACGGGATATTCCCGTCTTCCTGTGATGGGCAAATCGATCGATGAAATCGTCGGCATGGTTACGGTAAGGGATTTTTTACTGGAGAAACCGGACCGCATCAAACGCATACTCAGGAGTGTTCTGTTCGTTCCGGAGAGCAGGAACATTGCGAGCCTTCTGAGAGAGATGCAGAAAAAGAGAATGGGATTAGCGATCGTTGTCGATGAATACGGCGGGACTTCCGGGCTGGTCACTTTAGAAGACATCGTCGAAGAATATTTTGGTGAGATTTTCGACGAGGCGGACGTGGAAGAGGATCTTTACCGCAAGATCGGTCCGAGACAGATCGATGTGAAAGCTAGGGTACAGATAGAGGAGATGAACCGGCGGTTCGGTTTGCATCTGCCCGAAGGAGAGTATCAGACACTGGGCGGTTTGCTCATGGAACGGCTGGGGCATATTCCCAAGCGGGGGGAGAAAGTTGATCTATCCGATTGTACGATCGTTGTGCTCTCAGTTTTTAAAAAAAGAGTAGAATGGGTTCGCATTCTCAGAACAGGCAATGACGAAACACGTTGATCGTCAAACTCCCGGCTCTGATCAGGATTCTCGGTTCGTGCGAGGATGGGTTGCATGAGATCGATTCACTTTTTCATTTTAGTCGTTTTGACACACGTTCCTGCGATGATTTTTTCGCAGATCGTGCTGACAGAAGTGATGTTTGATCCGGCTGTCTCCGAATCCACGGATGAATTCGTTGAGATTGTGAACCTGAATCAATCCCAAACGTTCAACTTGGAAGGTTGGACACTCGGGGACGGCAACGCGACGGATACCATCGTCGATGCAGGAGAGGGCTTGGTGTTACAGCCGGGACAGTATGCGGTCATTCTTGACAGAGATTATTTTGGGAATTCCACGTCGTACGATCTCCTCATCCCGGAGGAGGCGTTGGTCCTTACCATCGACGGCGCGACTTTCGGGAGCGGCGGATTATCGAACAGCATGCCGGAGACAGTCGTGCTGTACGATGCTGTCGGTCGCATGATTGCGCAATACACATATTCCACGGGGAACACAGCGGGATACTCGGATGAAAAAATCGACCTGAGCGGATCGGATGATCCCGAGAATTGGGCAGACAGCCGAGTCTTCCATGGGACGCCAGGATTCCGGAACAGTGTGGCGCTTCTCTCGTTTGATCTCTGTGTTTCCCAATTGTGGTCCGAGCCGGATCGGGCGCGGGAGGGGGACGATGTGGTTTTATGGGCGTCTGTAGTGAACAGAGGACGGGAAGCGGCCGAAGGATTCAGCGTTCAATTTTTCGAGGATCTGAATGGCGATTCGATTTTTGACAATTCGGAGAAAATCGAATCGGACGAAAGCGAAGGGTTGAGTTTGGGACCGGATGATTCAGTCAGCGTTTCTGTCGCATGGCTAAAGCCAAGACCCGGTATCAGATCGATAGGTGCGTGTGCAGATTATCCATTGGACGAACACCCCGAGGACAACATTCGTTGGATGGACGTTTTCGTCGGATTTTCACATCGCGCGCTTGTCATCAATGAGATCATGTATGGACCGTCGGCAGGACAGCCGGAATGGTTTGAAATTTTTAATCCGACCGATGTAGATGTCGATATTCGGGGATGGATGGTATCGGATAGTGATACGAGCGCACCGATTCTCATCACAGCCGAGAGATCTACGATTCCGGCATCCGGTTACACAATCGTATCCGCGGACTCTTCGCTTCTGCGCTTTTTTCTTCCTTGGGACGGTTCATTTTTTGTGCTTGCTGATTTTCCAAACCTTAAAAATGAAGCGGACGCCATCACCCTTTTTGACCCGACAGGATCCGTCATCGATCGCGTGGATTATACGAGCGACTGGGGAGGGGGCGGCGGGATCTCTCTTGAACGCATTAATCCGACGGCGCTTTCCGACGACAGTAAAAACTGGAATTCGTGTGTTCTTTTGGAGGGGGCGACACCGGGCTGTGAGAATAGTGTTTATATGACAGCACTTCCCCCACAGGCCACGGTTTCTGTTTTCCCGAATCCGTTTTCTCCAGATGGTGACGGCTTTGAAGACGAGACAGTCATCTCTTTTTCTCTTCCGATGAAAGTGGCGCGGGTGAATCTTCGGGTATATGATGTCAGAGGGAGATGTGTTCGGACTTTGCTGGGCGCGGCACCGACGGGTTCTCGGAGTTCGGTCCGCTGGAACGGAAGCGAGGATGGAGGAGGAATCGCTCGTATGGGAATCTATGTCATCTTCCTGGAAGGCATAGACAGCGCGGCCGGTGTCATCGTATCCGTAAAAGGAACAGTGGTTCTGGCCGGGAGGCTATGAAGTGAAAAAGTTTGATAAATATTCCGTCAGAGGACTCGTCTTCACGATTGTTGGGATGGCGGGCATTACGTATGAACTTTTCGGATCGAAGGCAAAAGAGACATTCGTGGTCGTCCTTTATTCTGTTGTTGTATTGATCGGGCTGTTATTATTGTTCAGGATGAAAGAACCGGATTTTTAAGTTATCCACATTTTTAACACATAGGCTAAACCGGTGATTTGTATGACGATGTTTACATGAATGCACAATTTTAACGGAAATGCAATACCACTCTTAGTGAGAAGAGGATGATTCAGAAATTTAAACAATGTTATATAAGACAAAGTAATTACTGATGATTAGAAGCGCGTCTCCGATGTTATCTTAGATGCGAATCACCGTGTTTTTTAAGGTTGAAAGCTTAGAATAACATGGAGAATAGCGGCCAATTACCGCATTGATCGCGACCTCCACAAGTTATCCACACTGGGAAGCAAAAAGATGGATTCTTGGGTGCGGCTGGAAAAACATCTTGATTTGAGATGCGATTTTTATTAAACTAAAATCCACTTTGCATTGGAGCCCGGTGGATGTACGAAAGAATCATCACACACAATGATTTTGATGGACTCGTGAGTGCAGCCATTTGTTCTCATGTATGGAATGTCGAGGATTTCCGTTTTGCTGGCCCCCGAACGATCGCCGAATCCAAAATATCCATCACTCAGAATGATATTGTGTGTGATTTGCCCTATCCGTTGGAGTGCGGTCTCTGGTTCGATCATCACGAAGGGAACAGGGAAGAATTGGCGCACAGAGGTATCGATTTGAGTCAGATCGATGGATGTTTTGCTTTGAAGCCCTCCTGCAGCCGGGTCGTGTATGATTTTTATTCGAATTCAAAATCGTTTCCTGAACACTTCGACGAGATGGTCGAGAATGCCGATACGATCGATTCGTTCGGATACAGATCGGTTGAGGAATGGCGAAGAGAAACACCGGGTAAAAAGATCGATGGGTCTCTCAAGATTCGTGAACAGTCGATTCATGATGGGCTTCATTATATGAACCGCCTCGTCCTGTGGCTTCGGGATGAATCTTTGGATGAAGCGGCGAGGATACCCGAAGTGGAGGAACGATACCTCCAGTTCAAGACGGAAGAGACACAAATGCTCGAACTCATTCAGCGGGACGCGTATTTATCCCCGGATGAGAAAGAGGGAGAATTAATCGTCCTCGATCTGACGAAGCATAACCGAAAACCCCATATCCTGAAGCATCTTGCTTTCCTTTTGTACCCGGAAGCCCTTGGAGTCATCGAAGTGAAGAATATGTTTCGCGGAGGGACGAAAACGAATGACCTGAGCCTTTCCATGTCTATCAGTTTAAACCTGAACGGGAAAGATCACGGCAAGGATGTGGGAGAAATCATGCGCCTCCTCAACATCGGTGATGGGCACAAGGGTGCTGGAGCGGGTGTCATCCGCAATTCGTCGAAAGAGGAGATGATCAGAAGGATGGACGGCGCCTTGAAGGAAATCGTAGAAATATGGAGGAATCAGCCGGATGACGGAGTGCAAGAATTACGCGTCAAATAAAGCGAAGTGCAATTGTTCCTACGAGCCTTGTTCGAGAAAAGGAAACTGTTGTGAATGCATGTTCTATCATCGGCGGATGGGAGAACTTCCCGCATGCTTTTTCCCCGACGATGTGGAGCGGACGTACGATCGTTCGATCCGTCGATTCGTGGCCCTGCATAGATAGGAAATCATGAAAAAGCAGTTTGATACAATCATATTCGATTTGGATGGAACCCTGGTAGACACGGCACCCGATGTGAGGGAAGGAATCAATGGCGCGTTGGAAAGGATGGGCCTTCCTCCCCTCTCGATGGACCAGGTCAAGCGGGCCATCGGTCCGGGCAGGGACGAATTTTTTCGGGTGATTTTTCAGGATGTGGAAAATCCGGACGTCGATACATTCATCGCGAGGTTTCGGGAAATCTACTGGGATCACTGCCTCGACCGGACGAGGCTCTTTCCTGGAATGGACGATGTGCTGAACAGGCTCGACGGACAGACGCTCGTTGTTGCCAGCAACAAGCCGAAGGTGTTTACGGAGAAAATCCTGAAGGGACTGGGGATCAGGGATCGATTCGAGTTCGTTATGGGTCCTGAAGATGTGGCGCATCCCAAACCGCATCCGGAGATGGTCGTGAAAGTGCTGACTTTGGCAGGTGGAAAGCCATCGAAGTCGATCATCGTGGGTGACACGGCCAACGACCTGAAGGCGGGCAGGGGCGCGGGCGTCGGTTTGTGCGGCGCCCGTTACGGCTACGGGAATACAGAGGATCTTGAACGTATGCATCCGGACTTTCTCATCGATTTTCCGCTGGAGCTTATAGATATTGTAGAGGATCATCAGATATAATTCATGGACAGAGAAATGCGAATTCATCAACATCCGATATTGGAGTTTCAAAGAGGCAAACGAATTAACTTCACTTTCGATGGGAAGACCATCGAAGCGTACGAGGGAGAGACGATCGCGGCTGCTCTTCATGCGGCGGATGTTAAAGAATTGAGCCGCAGCATGAGGCTTGACCGCCCGAGGGGTTTTTTCTGCGCTATCGGGAAGTGTTCCTCCTGTATGATGGAAGTGGACGGCGTTCCCAATGTGAAAACCTGCCTGGTCCTGGCCGAGGAGGGCATGGACGTCCGATCACAGACGGGATGGGGGAGGCTTCACGAGACAAAAACGAAAAAAACCCATCCGAGAAGACAGATTCCTGCGATGGAGACGGAGGTCGCTATCGTAGGAGGCGGGCCGGCCGGTCTGTCCGCGGCTATTTATGCTTCCCGGTTCGGTGCCCGAGTGATGGTCCTCGATGAGAACAGCCGGATCGGCGGACAGCTCATCAAGCAGACCCACATGTTTTTCGGCTCCAAAGACCATTACGCGAAAGTACGGGGGATCGATATCGGCGGAAAGCTTGTCGATGCACTGGGCGATAACGTGTCGGTCATCACGGAAACGCCCGTCGTCGGCTACTATCCTCCGTACAGTTTGGCGGTGATCAAGAACCACAGGCTCCATCGTGTCTCCACCAAGAAAATTATCGTGGCTACGGGGGCTTCGGAGAACATGCTTGCGTTTCCCAACAACGACCTGCCCGGCGTGTACGGCGCGGGTGCGGTTCAGACGCTGATGAATGTGTACGGGATTCTGCCCGGCAAGCGGATGCTGATGGTCGGAGCGGGGAATATCGGAGTGATCGTGGCGTATCAGCTCCTCCAGGCGGGCGTCGAGGTTGCAGCCGTCGTCGAAGCGCTGCCCACAATAGGCGCTTATCAGGTCCACGCCTCGAAACTCAGAAGATGTGGCGTACCCATACTGACTCGGCACACGATCAAGCGTGCGTTCGGAAACGGTAAAGTCGAAGGAGCCACAATCGTCCAGTTGGATGACGACTGGAAAGAAGTCGAGGGGACGGAAAGAGACGTTGACGTGGATACGATATGCCTTTCCATAGGGCTAAAACCGACGGTGGAGATTTTTTCCCAGGCGGGATGCCGGATGGTTCACATTCCGGAGCTGGGAGGAGAAATCCCGTTTCGCAATGAGAACATGGAAACGTCTGTCGAGGGCATCTATGTCGTGGGCGACGCTTCGGGCATCGAGGAGGCGAGCTCCGCCATGCTGGAAGGCCGTTTGGCCGGGTTGGATGCAGCTGTGAAGCTTAAAGGCAAGTCGAAGGAAATTTCCGAATTGAAGGAACATGTGAGAGAGAGTCTGCGTGAATTGAGGGAGGGTCCCTTCGGTGAAAAGACTCGGATCGGAGAAGAAAAACTGATGAAGGAGACAGGAACGTAATGAGCTATCTTGAAACAGGTGTTCTGTCTTTGAAAGATATCAAGATTCCGTCGGATGAACGATTTTGGAAGGGTCCGGTCGCTGTTGTCGAATGCGTCCAACGAATACCGTGCAATCCCTGCGTGGACGCTTGTTCCCGAGGCGCGATAACGATTCAGGGGTCGGTCAACAATACCCCGGAAGTGGATTTTGAAAAGTGCAACGGGTGCGGCATCTGCATTGCCAATTGTCCCGGCCTTGCCATTTTTTTGGTGGACAAGATGTACGAAGGGAACATGGCTCTGGTCGGACTCCCCTACGAATTCCTTCCTCTTCCAGAAGAGGACGAAGAGGTTGTTCTTTTAGATCGGGCGGGAGAAGAATGCGGCCAAGGCAAAGTGACGAAAGTCCGAAACGCAAAAGCACAGGACAGGACGCCCATTGTTTTTTTAGCTGTGGATAAAGCGTTGGCGATGAAAGTCAGGTTTTTCAGGAGGAAAAAAGAATGAGGGAAGCTGAGGGCAGGGATGAAATCATCGTCTGCCGATGTGAGGATATCACGATGGAAGAAGTCGAAACCGCTGTCGATGCCGGCATGGATGATCCCGAGGAAATCAAGCGGTTCTTACACATCGGGATGGGACCTTGCCAGGGACGGACGTGCGGTCGGCTGGTCTCCCAGATTATTGCTCGGATAAAAAAGCGACCTGTTTCCTCTGTGAAGAGGACGGAGCAAAGGCCGCCGCTGGTGACGGTACCCATTCGAGACTTTTTGGGAGATGAAGATGGTTGAAGCGTTTGATGCGATCGTTATCGGCGGGGGAATCATAGGAGCAGCGACGGGGTATTACCTCTCGAAGCGGGGCTTGAAAGTCCTCCTTTTGGAGAAGGAATATCTGACGGCGGGCTCGACAGGACGGTGCATTACGGGCATCCGGCAGCAGTTCTCCACGCCAGCGACGATTCAAACGGCAATGGAGGCTGTTCGGCTGTTTCGCTTGATGGAGGAAGAGTTCGGGATGGATGTCGAGTGGAAGAACTCAGGCTATCTTTTTTTGGCCCACTCTGAAGATATAGTTGAGATGTTTCAAAAAAATATATCGATTCAGAAACAATTCGGGTTGGACGTGGAGTTCATCACGGCTGAAGAATGCCAGAAGATCGTCCCTCTACTGGATATCGATGATCTGATCGGTGGAGCCTGGTGTGCGTCGGATGGACAGGCCAATCCGTTTCTCGTTGTCCGCGGTTATGCGGAGGGCATCCGGCGGCTCGGCGGAGAGGTCCGGATCGGAGCGGAAGTCGTACGCGTCGGAGTAGAGAAAGGACGGGTTGAGTCGGTTACGACCGCGTCGGGGGAGACGTACTCGGCACCGCTTGTTTTGAATGCAGCCGGTCCCTGGGCGAAGCAGGTGGGGAAGCTGGCAGGAGTCGATTTACCCGTCGAGCCTGACAGGCACGAAGCGCTCATCACGGAGGGCGTCCAGTACGAAGGGATCCCCATGCTCGTTGATTACAGACCGGACGGCGGCTACTTTGTCCAGAGGGTGACGGGTCAATTCATCGGATGCTATACTCCGGAAAAGAAGGTTCCAGGATTCGGGAAGGAATCTACTCTGGAATTTTTAGTCGAGATGTCCAGGAGGATGTGCCGTATAATCCCGGCCTTAGAGAATGTAGCCGTGCTCCGACAGTGGGCAGGTTCGTACGAAATGACACCGGACGGAAATCCCATCGTGGATCAGACCGACGTGGAAGGATTTTACTGTTCCGTGGGCATGTGCGGTCACGGGTTCATGCTCGGCCCCGCCTTAGGATTTTATCTGGCCCAGTACATGACAGAAGGATCGTGGCCGATCCCGATGGATGAGTTTCGATTCGGGCGCGCATTCGGCGAGATGGAGCGTATGAGATAGACACGCAATCCCTTTCCAAAGGAGGTTGGCGGATGGAACGCGTACTTAAGAATAAAGTGGCTTTGGTGGCAGCGTCGAGCAGGGGATTGGGAAAGGCGGTGGCCTGGGGAATGGCTCGAGAGGGGGCCAAGCTCGTCATCTGTGCCAGAGACAAGAGTGTGTTGGAAAAAACGGCGGATGATATCTTCTTGGAGACGGGCGTTTCCGTTTTTCCTTTGGCGGTCGATCTCACTCAATATGACCAGATCGATTGGCTGATTGAAGAAACGATGGACCTTTTCGGGAAGGTCGATATTTTGGTGACGAATGCAGGGGGGCCGCCGTCCGGGGATTTTAAGGATATGGAGGAGGCGGACTGGAAGCGCGCCGTGGATTTGACGCTGATGAGCGTTGTTCGTCTGACGAAGGCCGTCATCCCGAAAATGCGCAAACAGAAATGGGGTCGGATCATTCACATGACGTCCGTATCCGTGAAACAGCCCATTCCAGGACTTCTTCTCTCCAATGTGATTCGGCCGGCCGTCGTCGGGTTGACGAAGAGTTTGGCTCAAGAGTATGCAAAGGACAACATCCTGGTGAATGCCGTCTGTCCCGGTTATTTTTTAACGGACAGGGTCAAGGAGTTGCTTCGTGAGAAAGCCAAGAAGGGGAAGAAGAGCATTGACAGTGTGATGGGTGAGATCGTGGCCCAGATCCCCCTGGGCAGGATGGGAGATCCGGAGGAGCTGGCGAATCTGGTCGTTTTCCTGGCTTCGGAGCGGGCGAGTTATATCACCGGATCGATCATTCAAGTGGACGGCGGGTATGTGAAAGGATTGATGTAAAAATACTATGCCCCGTTTATTTCCGCACTTCGTCCTCTATTCGGGTTTTAGTTCAGCGCATATCCGAAAAAGCGGTGCTGTTCTCATTTGCTTCGCATCCATTCAGAAAGCCGTTTATTCAAGGTCATTGATGATAGGGAATTCCGTGATTCGCAACCGCGCGCATCCGTAGGGTACGAGCTGCAACGTTTTTGCCTTCTCCTTCGATACCGCAGGACTGGACGGCGGATCGCCGGCAGAATTCTCGATTAACGTCCAGCCGTGCAACCTCTTCCCCTTCACTTCCAGTACGACAGGGGCTTCTTCCCGCCATACTTTATATCGGCTTTCGTCAGGAGAATAAACGAGTTCATCCAAGTCAGAGAATGGAAATGTCTGGACTTTGTTTGTTCGAACCTTAACATACTCTTCCGGATTTTCTTTGTCTAGGATGAGTCCGTAGTTCCACGGCGTTGTGGGTGTGATTTCCCAGTCTACAGAACCCATGTAGTCGATGCTTTGGATGTTTTTCCCTTCCAATGTGATTTTACGGTAGTTTTTTCCGATTCTCAGAGCATAGTACAGCGGACCGCGGAGAACGGAGACGGCGTTGTTGTACCGCGTTTCCATCCTTATTCGCATCGGAAAGGAGAGTCGGATTTCGTCGCCGGATGTCCATTTTTCTTTGATCATCACGAATGTGCCCGGCTTGACGACTTCCGATTTGTTTTTATAAGTCAGTCTTGCTCCTTCAGCCCACTGGGGGATTCTAAAATACAGTGGGAATGAAGCGGGCTTGGAGAGGTTCATCGTGAACTTTATCTGTCCGTCGAAGGGGTACTCTGTTTCTTCGGTGAGGACAACGTCCACGGTCTTGCCTATTTTCGCGCGCACTTCACACGGTCCATAGGCCACGGCCGCCAGGCCATCGTGGGTGGCCATCCACATGTGCTCGACGAATTTGGGCCATCCCTGGTGCATATTCGCCAAGCAGCAGGGATAGTTGGGCATCAGCCCGTACACGTTGGACGTGTTTCCGTTCGTACTCCATTCCCTTTTTTCGTCGGAGACGAGGACCTGGTTTGCCTGCTGATCGTACTGATGGGCCCAGCAGTCCGGAGTCATCGTGCCGGGCAGGCTGTTGTAGGCCAGGAGTTCGAGGCGGTCGCCGAATGCCGGATCGCCCAATATTTCGATCAATTTTTCGAGGGAAAACATGTATTCGACGACTGAGCATAGTTCCGTTCCTTGCGTGGGTCGTTTTCCTGAGAGGTGCTCATCGCCGGAGAATCGACCTCCGACCTGTCCGTGATGTTCATCCAGATTTTGTATGCCCCGGTACACAGCTTCCTTAAATCGCTCTTCTTGCGACTGCTGATACCACAAACCCGGGTATTTTACTGCCATAGCTACATTGACGACGTGAGCGGTCAGACCGTCGTTCTTCCAGTTATGGGGGATTCTGTTTTCTTCCAACGCTTTCGTGTCCCAGGGAAATTGTGTGAAATAATCGGTCCAGTCGAAGCTGTTTTCTACAATGGATTGAATCGCTTGAAGGATGTCTGCCTCGCCTGTTCTTCGGTAAAGCCAGTATCCCGTGACCGCGTTCTCCATCGCACGGACGCCGCGCCAGGCGTCGTCGGGCCAGTCTGGAGGGTTGTCGCACAAGTAGCTGAAATAATTCTTTAAAACTTCGAGAGCGCGGGGATCGCCCGTCGCTTCAGCGTATTCCGATAAGACCTTCATTGCTACAGCCAAAGGCCACCGGTCTTGGTTCTTCGAAGGGCCGAACCACCCGTCGGGTTGCTGACTCTTCAGGATCGATTCGATCCACGGTTTTATCTTTTCGATTAATCGATCGTCTTCGAGCATGTAGGCCAGGGGAACGAGTCCGTCCAAGTAATAGGGGCCGCGCTCCCAAGATTCGCCCTCTCCCCCTATCCAAGCAGAGTGGATAAGGTCGGGCCAAAACTCGTCGAGGTGGCCTGTCAGGCCGTTGCTCAGTGCGATGAGTTGGTCTCTGAGCCATCCCTTCGGCCGGACAGAACCGAGGGGCAGCTTCATAAACTTGGATTGCAGAAGAGGCGGTTTGTTGACAGGATAGTTGTTGTGTGAATCCTGACTGCAGTTGACAAACAACAGAAATGCACTCATCAAAATAAAAAGGCATGCTTGTGGTCGGTGCATGGTTTTCCTCCGATTCATTTTGTCTGCTTGTTTTCATATAATGATTTTTGTATCTGTTCGGATACTGAAAAATAGGGTATCCTTCCAGAAAAGTCAAGAATTTTTAGAAGGCATTCTCTTTATTTCGCGTGACGGAGTTACGATGATTTATTTGATGATCTAAAAGGAATGGAGCGAAAAGACGATGCAGCGCGGATCGGATTGGGACAGAGCAGCGGTCGAAGGGATTGCGGATCGTTCTATTGAATTCGTTCGGCATCAATAGACTTCCGCGTGAATATGGATTTTTTGAAGAAGGGTTTGAATTGAGCGGAGTCCGTTCTGATTGCATTTTGATATGGATTTCGAAGGGTATCCACGATCCAACGTGTAAATTTGGACAGCTGACGGGGAGATTTGTCCGATACGGGATACCCATTCGCGAATGTTTTTTTCTGTCGTATTCCCGAGTCCGCCGTCGGAAAAAAGAGATTGAATAATAACGTCTTTTAAAAGTGATAGCCCCTCACAAATCGTGTCAAGGTGGATTCCCTTAACAGGTTTGTTGTACGTTTCAAAGGTGCGATCGCAGCCTGCGTCCAGCTTCATGATTCGGACGTCCAGTTTTTCGAGTGTTTCACGGATGGCAGGATCGTGAACCGTGCTCGAATTGGAGAGGATGGCGATTTTGGAGGAAGGCGACAGCCGGTTTCGTAAATGGGTGACCGCATCGACGATTGTCGGAAATTCGGGATGGAGCGTGGGTTCTCCGTTTCCTGAGAATGTGATGTATCGAGGGGCGGCGGAGAGCGTTTCCAAGGATTTTTTAATGGCATCTTCTATCCGCTGAACGGTCG
>JBDRSZ010000470.1:0-4910 GCA_043824415.1 bacterium
ATTCTCTCCATCACCTTCGAATCGAAGATTTCAACCAAATATTGGAATGCCCAGATTCGTACTAAAATCAGAAGGAACAAAAAAAGACTCGTGTAATTAATCCATCTCAGATACGAATAGCGCCTTTCGTCACCGACCTTCAGAGACCGAAGAATCCGGCGGAAAAACAACGCACCGAAGAATACGAGAAACAGGGCGACACCAGACCAGACGGCCCTCTGAATGACCGGGTCTCGAAGATAATGAATCCAATTCTCGAACATCCATCCTCCTGACTATTTAGGTCCTACATACAAAGCGGTTTCAAAAGACAAATCCTTAGGTGCCCTCTTTATGAACATGTCCAAATTCATCGCATACAACGGACTGATCTCCACGAATCCGTCCACATCGCCGTTGCTTTTTTTGGGCGCTGTCGCTCCCGCAGCTTCCAGCCACCGCCCGAAAAAATTCGTGAGATCCCTTACGGCCGTCTCCGGCGAATCCTCTCCTTCGCCATTCTTGACTGGACTGAACTCCTCCCTCCGGTCAATTTCCATCACGACAGAATGCGTCGTGTTCTCCAGGGCATCGAACACGAACGTCTCGAATTTATACCCGTTGGGCTGTTCCGGCATGACCTGCTCTCCCCCTTCATTCAAATAGGGTATTTTTTTATGGGCTACGTGATACGGCAACTTGAATCCTTCACAAACTTCCTGTTCCACAAAACGGATATTTAAAAGATGAATCGCAATGCTGCCCGCTTCATATTTCAGGCTGCCGTCCGGATTCGTAGCCGTCATGTCCTCATCACTCAAATCGCTGTACTCAACCACTTTTAGCTTGCCGTTCACACGGCCGAACACGCCCAATTTCTCCGCAAAGTCCCTCTTTCTTAACATCTTTGAGGACATCTCCGCGCATGCCTGTTGATGATAGCCGATAAAAACCGGATCAACGATCTTGATGAGCACGTTGTCTACTTGAAAGTACGAAAATACTTCCACGCCTCTTCGGCGCATGTCATCCACGGCCCCGCTCTCAACAAGAGCCAAGAGAGATCCGCCGTGTCCGTTCGGACTCGTGAAAACATGGTCCTTCTCGTCCAAAATGAATTTCCCCTCTTCATCCAATGCAGGGATCATACGCTGTGTGAAAAAGAAGACATCCTTTTCCTTCAAACCAAAGAAATCGTGCTGTTGAAAGAATGTTCGCGTTTTAACATCATTCGTCTCGCTTGTCATAATGTACCACGGGATCGTGACATCGTAGAACCGGCTCGCCGCCAAGATTTTCTCCGCATGCATCTGGAACAAACTCTTCTGCGTCACTGGCCCAATGGGAAACATCCCCTTAGGCCCGTTAAAACCCAGACGCGTACCCTGACCGCCCGCGACGAGGAACGCTGCGATTTTCCCCTCCCGAATCATCTTCTCTCCCAAACGCCTGGCTGATTCTGCTCTCTTTCTCTCTTTTTCTGTTCGAGGAATCGGAACGAACTCGACTGGCTCCAATGCTCCACGGAATTCGTCTATGACGGATGGCCCAACGCACTTCGCACGAAGTTCTTGGAGGAGTTTGAAATCGACAGCCTTGAGTTGATCTATCAGCTTTTTCCTCGAAGATGCGTTCAGCTCGTCCCACCACCGGAACACGTGTCCCTGGCCTTCCTTATACACCCTATCCACTACAGAACGATCTTGTGGATTTTGTATTTCAATCATCGGCTCCATCGGGCTCCACGCAAACAATCTGGATCCGGCCTCTTTATACTAATCTGACTCGGCTCTGCGTCAGGATACAATATAAAGATAATCATCCGATATGTTTTCCACAACTTAAAAAGTATTCCATAAATAGAGACATCCCCCGGCACAAACCAGGGGACGCTGCTATTCACCGATAAAACAATCGACACGAACGCTTCACAGTATCGCTGCAATACCGAACGAAGACGAGCGCCCATGCTCCGTCACTTGCGGACGTCTACCTTTGCTTCAGCGGAGAACGATCCAGCAGTCAGCTCCACTGTGTATGTCCCGGATTCTACATACGGAGACTCTCTCTCCGTCTTGGGTTTCTCTCTCTTCTTCAAATCCCATATCGCAACGTTGTAGCCCGCATCTCCGGTCGCATCCATCTCTCGAACGACACGACCCGATTCGTCCTTCACGACCAACACGACTTTCTGGGCTTTCTTCAGATAGTAATGGATGCTTGCCTCCTCTCCTCCTATCCATCCCCATCTTCTCCTCTGCGGGAGTTTCGCCGGCAGGATGTCGAAAATGTGCGCTTGTTTGACCAGCACATCCCCGGTGAATTTATGGAGCTGTCTCACATCCAGAGCCCACATGCCCCGGCCATGGGTCGCAGCGACCAAAATATCATCTCGCGGATGAATGACCATGTCGTGAACGAAAGTCGTTGGAAAAGCGTTCGACAGGACATGCCATGTGTCTCCCCCGTCAACTGACACATAGGCTCCTAAATCCGTACCCACGTACAGGACGTTCTCGTTCTTCGGGTCTTCCCTGACGACATTGATCGGCCCGCATGGAATATTGCCTGTGATGTCCACCCACGTCTTTCCGTAATCCGTCGATTTCCACAAATACGCTGTAAAATCGTCGTTCCGTTTGCCGTTCTGCGACAGGTAGACCGCGCCCTCATCAAAAGCAGAAGCGGCGATTCTCGATACCCATCGATCCTTCGCCAGGCCTTTCGTGATCTCCTTCCAGGTCAGCCCCCCATCTCGTGTGACGTGCGCCCGGCCGTCGTCCGTGCCTGCATATACGACGCCGAATTTAAACGGTGATTCTGAAACGGCAAAGATCGTCTGGTAGGGAATGTCACCCATCTTCTTCGGATCGTTGGTCGTCAAATCCGGCGTGAGTCTTTCCCAGGAATCGCCCCGATCCATCGACCGGTACAGATACTGCATGCCATGGTAGATGATCCGAGGGTTGTGGGGAGAGATGATGAAAGGAGCTACCCACTGACCGCGCAGTTTGGGTTCGCCCTCAGCCACCTTGGGAAGGACATCCTTCCGGTCTCCCGTCGAAAGATCCGTTCTCGATATCGAACCGTAAAATCCAGCGGAGTAGACGATGTTCGGATTCGTCGGATCGATGGCGTGGCTGCTCCCCTCTCCTCCCGGGGCGCCTTCGAATGCAACAGCCGGAATCTTGTTCCGTCCGCGGCTCAGGTCGACAATTCCTCGGAAGCTGCCGTGGTCCTGCATGGAACCGTATACGTGAAACGGTTCGTCCATATCAACCATCACGTTGAAAAACTGTGCCAAGGGCAGGTTGTCGGTGAACATTCTCCAGTTCTCGCCGCCATCGTAGGATACCGCAAGGCCGCCGTCGTTCACGTTGACGAGGTAGTCCGAATTCTCCGGATCGATCCACAGCCCGTGATGATCTACGTGCATGCCTCGCAAAGGCCGGAACGTCTTCCCTCCGTCCTCCGAGACATTCAATTGAAGTCCCATCACGTAGATCCTGTTCTCATCGTTGGGATCAACCCGGATCTGGCCAAAAACCCAGCCGTAAGTGGCCGAGAGACCGGTCATATAATCATTCGATTCGCTCACTTGCCGCCATCCGCGTCCGCCGTCATCCGTGCGGAAAACTGTGGCACCCTTGATCCTGCCGCCCATCGGGCGCCCGTAAGAATCGGTCTCACCCTCCTCCCGTCCTCCGACAATCTCGTAATTGTCGATGAACGCGTAAAGAACATTTGGCTTCGAAAGGCAGATATCGATACCGATGCGTCCGCGGTACCGCGGTTCGGGCAGCCCGTCGTTGATCGGCAGCCAGGTCTTGCCCCCGTCCGTCGTCTTAAAAATCCCGCTTCCCGTGTAATCTGCCTCATTGCGCGGATCGTTCCATCGCTTGCGGATGCGCTGCCACGTGGCCGCATACAGCGTCTGACTGTCCGACGGGTCCATCGCCAAGTCGATGGCGCCTGTCTTCTCATCGACATAGAAAACTTTCTCCCAGGTCCTACCCCCGTCCGTTGTTTTGTAGACGCCCCGTCCCTCATTGTTTGTCCACTCGTGTCCGGATGCGGCGACATACACGATATCCGGATTTTTCGGATGGATGACGATCCTCGGAATCGTGTGCGTGTCGGCGAGTCCCATGTGTTTCCAGGTCTTCCCCGCATCCGTCGATTTATAGACGCCGGAACCCGCCATCGAACTCCGGAAAATATTCGCCTCGCCTCCTCCGATCCAGACGATATCCTGATCGGACGGCGCGATCGTCACATCACCGATGGACGTGGACGCAGCATGCTCGAATACCGGCTCCCAGGTGATTCCCTCGTTCGTCGTCTTCCACACGCCTCCTGACGCACCGGCCACGTAGATGGTGTACTGCTTCCCCTTCGGCGTGACGACCGCCACATCCGTCATCCTGCCGCTCACATTCGTTGGGCCAAGAAACTGCCACGCCAAATTCTTGAACATCGACTGCTCCTTCATGGCCGTATGCGCTTCGTACCATTTCAATCGTTGTGCCCCTTGGGTCGTTTTGTCCTTTGGTTGAGCCCGTAAAAAAGGACATGAAAAAACGATAATCAGCAGAAAGACAATGACAAAACTCTTCTGAAAACAGATGCTTCTGCGTGATCGTGTCATCGTAGGACCTCCTTTTTCCAAAGATACTTGTTGATGTAAAAAATGTCAATCACTTTTTATCCGACTATTTGCTCATTGCTCTTTATGGAATAAAATGGAAGGAGGAATAAACTGTCTCTCCATTCCAGAACTCTTATAACTTACCTCGAGCATGTCCCCACCCGTTTTTTCGAAAAACGTCACGCGGATCGGATGGAAGCCCGCAGCCAACGCGATCACACCTTTTGCTTCGCTCTCGCCGTGCAGGCCGTCGTTGTCCACGACGAGTTTCTCCCCGATGTAA